>CAIXAQ010000070.1 GCA_903917425.1 uncultured Bacteroidales bacterium | reverse complement strand
AGGCAGAATGACACGTTTTTTGGGTGATGATTTCCTCATTTTGAGATGTCCTTATCGTTACGACAATTCAATTATTTTTTCTTGCCTGCTACCGGTTTCTTAGCCAATGCGCCTTTTTTTGGACGCTTTGCGCCGTATTTTGATCTGCTTTGGTTCCGCCCATCCACACCTGAAGTATCTAAAGCTCCACGGATTATGTGATAACGTACACCTGGAAGATCCTTAACACGTCCTCCACGGATCATTACTATAGAGTGTTCCTGCAGGTTATGACCTTCGCCCGGGATGTATGCATTTACTTCCTTACCGTTAGTAAGACGCACCCTGGCAACTTTACGCATGGCAGAGTTTGGTTTCTTAGGTGTAGTTGTATATACCCTTGTACAAACCCCGCGGCGCTGAGGACATGAATCCAATGCCGGTGATTTGCTCTTATCTGTCAGTTTCTGACGACCTTTACGAACCAATTGTGATATTGTAGGCATATTGAATCTATTGATTTTTGTATTATTTCAGCTTTTTTCTAAAGGGCTGCAAAAGTACAACTTATTTTTAACTATCAATCAGATAGTTCATTTTATTTGCAATTTATTCACCTCTTCGTTTTGCTACGGACAAAAAAAATGCCCTTCGCGGTTTTCTCCGGCAAGGGGCTTTGTTTAATGTCTTCGGGATATAATCCTTCTTATAAGACGGTTAACACAAGAGGCTTTCGTAAAAGCTGGCAGCGAAAAATCGTTGCCTTTATCGTGTTTTGAAACCTATATCGTCTTACTTTTTCAGGTTTCCCGGACTATGAAAAACTTTAGTCCTTCGCTAATAAACAATTGCAGGTATTAAATGCTACTGTTTTAGGAGGGTGCAAAGATACAACTTATTTGACTCGTGCAACATCCAACGAAAAATATTTATCACTAATTTTATTAAATATGTGGAAATTACAGGTTAATAGCTGGGAAATGAAGCCATTGTATTTATAAATGAAGCTAATAATATTTGAAAACCCATTATATTTTATTCTTTATGATCATGACAGTGCTATCCAGATCAGGCAAGAGAACGAATTGTTCCGGAATGTTAGCAGTGAATTCATCGACAGCTTTCATCAAACCTTCCCATTTATAATTGTAATCGTGAATAAAAATGACACCCCCGGGCACAAGCCGAGGATAAAAATATTCGAGTCCTGCTTTCGTTGGGTTGTAAAGATCAGCATCTATATTTACAAGGACGTAATTCACATTTTCAAGTTCGTGTGTGAGTTGGGGAAAATATCCGGAATGGATAATAAGTTTATTCCGGTTTCCGCCTACATACTTCAGAACTTTATCACGGGATGTATCGGCAAAACTCCTTGTTGAATAAGTGGCTGCTTCACCGGTTTCGGGTTTTAAATCTGTACGCGTGAATCCTTCGAAAGTATCGAGCAGATGAAAATTACGGCCAGGATCCATTAAATGCAAAAGCCGGGCACTTTCGCCTTTGTATACCCCAAGTTCGGCAAAATCGCCTTTCAATCCTTCCTTATTAATACGTTGAATCTGAAGCCAGAAATTATACAGGCGAATCTTGTCAGGATAATTACGCGATGCTTTAAGTAATTCCCGGCTCAGCCTTCCCTCCTTTCGGGCTTGCTCCCAGGCAGGAGGTTCGTAGTTTTCGCCAAAAAACATATCCCAGAGGTATTTGATAAGGAATATCAATACAACAAGGATGATGGAAAAATTAAGAAGATAGAAAATGGGAAGGTGCATGAATATTTAGGTTAAAGTCGGATGCAAAGGAACGAAAAAATCGCGAAAAGGTGTCTGTACACCCGAAGGGTGTCTGACACCGTTTGTTGGCATCTTATGGCTTAGTCCACAAAAAAATCAGAATCCATCAAGAAAAGTGTCAGACACCCGTTGGGTGTGCAGACACTTTTTTTAATTTTACACTATGAACTTTCCTGGACCTGGAATATATCATATCTATAACAGAGGCAATAACAAGGAAGCGATTTTTCTTTGTGAAGCTGACTATTTGCATTTCATCTCACTTTGTCACAAATATATCGCAAACCGATGCCAGATATTAGCCTGGTGTCTCATGCCAAACCATTTTCATTTTTTGGTTGAAGTAAATGAAGTGAGTCTAGAGCCGGTTAAATGGGGAGGAAATGTAATGCCATCAATATCCAATGGTTTTCAGATACTGCAAAGCAACTATTCAAAAAGGATCAATTACCGGGAAAATCGGACTGGAAGTCTGTTTCAACAAAAGGCAAAATCAAAATTGCTTGAAACCAAAAGCTATGCGCTAACTACCTTCTGGTACTTGCATCAAAATCCGGTGAAGGCAGCATTGGCTAAAAACACGTTGGAATGGGAATATTCATCGTATAAAGAATACTGTGGGTTGCGGGATGAAAGTTTAAGTAAGTTTGAATTGGGCAAAACTATTCTAAACTTATCT
>CAIXAQ010000069.1 GCA_903917425.1 uncultured Bacteroidales bacterium | reverse complement strand
GCCCGTTAATACCGGGCTCTCCTTTTGATAAAATGAATGTCTATAATTTATAGAGTACTCAACTTTGCATTGATGGCAACTAATTTTTCAGTTTTGTTCAAACGGGTGTAAATTTCTTTTAAAGAAACGAGTGTCGGTTTATCCAAAGGTTGGATTTTTTCGCATTTCTCCAGGTATGGCAATGATAAATTAAGGTAATTATTTCCTTCGGCCAATAATTTATCATACTTGGCTGTTTCGCTGATTGGCAGTTTATTTGCCTCATTGATCACTTCCCCGCCTTTATTAAAGTATATGGCTCCCAGGTTGAAAATTGCGTCGAAGTAATTGGAATCAACTGCAATTGCCTCTTTATAAGCATCAGTGGCTTTAGTGAAATAATCGGCTCTTTCGGCATCCGGAAGTTTAGTGTCGTTCTTCAGTAAATCATAGGTAACACCAATTGCATACAGTACGGAAACGTTTTTAGGTTCCTTTTCTTTTGCAACCATCAAACTCGAAACTGCCTTTGCATGGTTATTGGTCGAAATATACATATTGGCCTCAGTAATAATAAGGTCAGTATTACCTGGAAAAAGAGATTTTCCAATACCAATGATTTCTGAAGCTTTATCAAGATTACCTTTATCTTTATAAAGATTTGCTAATGAAGTATATACACTAACTTCTTTCATTTTAATGTCGACCAGATACTGGTATTTTGCAATTGCCTGATCAAGGAATACAACATCTTTTGAAGCTTTTTTCTCTAAACATAATGCAGCTCCGTAATTTGCTAATGTATCAATTACATGGTTGTCAGCACTTATTTTAATTGCCTTATCAAACAAGGGAATGGCCCCGTCAAAATTATTTTGCTGAAAATACGAAATACCTTCATTAAAAAACTCTCCCCCTATTGCTGCCATGCGGGCGGTAATATCTTCTTTAAATTCTTCTTTAGTATCTAACTCCCTGGCTTTCAGGTAAGCATCGTATGCCACATTAATTGCATCAGGGGCAAGCACTGCTTTGGCAGGAGAAAGCTGAATGTCGAGGTAAATATTACCTCTGTAGAACCATACTTTTGAATCGGTTACAGCTTCAGGATAAGCTATGGCTTTGTCGATAAATTCTTTAGCTTTCACTAAATCCTTTTTCATCCAATAGTTGTATGCCGAAGTGCGGTCTTTCTTCATTTGTGCGAAAGCGGCACTCACCAGCATAATTAGGGCAAATAAAACAAGAGTTCTTTTCATTTCCTTAACTTTTTTAGTTTAATTTTTTTTTACTTGGTTTTTGTTATTTATTTGATTGTCAATTATTTATTCTTCAATATTCTGATTTGTCGAATCGGTTTCTTCAACTGGAGCATCGTCGTCAAGATCCATTATTTCAAAACCTTCCTCCAATTCCAGATCTTCGATTTCTTCGATTTCACATTCAACTTTTGCAACGGCAGCTATTCCATCATCCTCTTTCAGATTTATCAGTCTTACTCCCTGCGTTGCCCGTCCCATCACTCTCAAATCGCTCACTCCCATCCTGATAAGGATTCCTGACAAATTGATGATCATTAAATCATCGGTATCAGTTACGTTTTTTATAGCAATCAGTTTTCCGGTTTTTTCAGTGATATTCAAAGTTTTTACACCTTTTCCTCCCCTGTTTGTTACCCTGTAATCATCCAGGTCCGAACGCTTACCGTAGCCTTTTTCTGATACTACCAGGATCGACTCTTCTGCATTATTAACACATATCATGCCAATAACCTCGTCGTCCTTTCCTCCGAGTGTGATGCCTCTTACGCCTGTAGCTGTGCGTCCCATCGGGCGAACAGTCGATTCGTTGAAACGGATAGCCCGTCCACTCCGCAATGCCATCAGTACTTCGCTTGTACCATTCGTTAACCGGGCTTCGAGTAAGCGGTCGCCTTCATTAATATTAATTGCGTTGATACCATTTAAACGAGGACGCGAATAGGCTTCGAGGGAGGTCTTTTTTATAGTTCCTTTCTGTGTGCAAAGGATAATGAAATTATTATTTACATACTCTTCATTTTTCAGATCCTTCAGGTTGATGATGGCTCTGACTTTATCGTCGGCCTCTATATTCAACATATTCTGTATAGCTCTTCCTTTGGATGTTTTTCCGCCTTCCGGAATTTCGTATACCCGGAGCCAGAAACACTTACCCTTTTCGGTGAAGAAAAGCATATAATTATGAGCTGTTGCAATATACAAATGTTCGAGGAAATCTTCGTCGCGTATATCCGAACCTCTTGCTCCGCGTCCTCCCCTGCTTTGACGGCGATATTCCGTCAGAGGAGTACGTTTCATATAACCCATGTGCGAAATGGTAATTACAACAGCCTCGTCGGCAATCGTATCTTCAATCCTGAAATCCTTGGCACTCAGTTCAATAAGGGTTTTACGCTCATCGCCATATTTATCCCGGATTTCGGTAAGTTCCGTTTTTATAATACCAAATTGCAATGCTTCATCGGCCAGAATGCTGAGGAAATATGTAATGATTTTCATCAATTCGTCATATTCGGCTCTCAGTTTATCACGTTCGAGACCGGTAAGACGCTGCAAACGCATATCCAGGATGGCTTTTGCCTGAATTTCGCTGAACGAGAACCGCTCCATAAGCTTGGTTCTTGCTTCTTCAGGCGAAGCTGCTGCCCTGATCAAAGCAATTACTTCATCAATGTTATCGAGGGCAATAAGCAGACCTTCAAGTATATGCGCACGTTTTTGTGCTTCAGCCAGATCGAATCGGGTACGCCTGAGAATTACTTCATGACGATGATCAATAAAATGGCCGATCAGTTGCTTGAGGTTAAGCTGGTAAGGGCGTCCTTTCACCAACGCAATCGCGTTCGTGTTAAACGATGACTGAAGTGCAGTATATTGATATAATTTATTCAGTACAACGTTCGAAACAGCATCTTTTTTCAGTTCGTAAACGATGCGCATCCCATTGCGGTCGCTTTCGTCGCGGATATCGTGGATTCCATCAATTTTTTTCTCGTTAACCAGATCAGCGGTCTTTTTAATCATTTCCGCCTTGTTAACCTGGTAAGGAATTGAAGTGAAAACAATTGCTTCCCGGCCTCTTTCCAGAGTTTCGAAAGTAGACTGTCCACGCATCACCAAACGTCCCCTTCCTGTTTCGTATGCCTCGCGAACACCTTCATACCCGTATATTATGCCACCTGTTGGAAAATCGGGTGCTTTTATATACTTCATCAGGCCTTCAATCGTAATATCCTTATCATCGATATAAGCGATACATCCGTTGATCACCTCGGTAAGGTTATGAGGAGGAATATTGGTAGCCATACCGACTGCAATACCCGAAGTACCGTTAATTAATAAGTTCGGAATTTTTGCAGGCAGTACTGTTGGTTCCTGGAGTGTATCGTCAAAATTTAATTTAAAATCTACGGTGTCTTTATCGATATCAGCCAATAACTCCTCGGCTAATTTGCGTAGACGAACTTCCGTATAACGCATAGCTGCCGGGCTATCACCGTCAATCGAACCAAAGTTACCTTGTCCGTCAACCAAAGGATACCGTAACGACCATTCCTGTGCCATACGAACCATTGCATCGTAAACGGAGGTATCGCCGTGTGGATGGTATTTACCAAGAACTTCTCCGACAATACGGGCTGATTTTTTATATGACCTGTTTGAAAGTACGCCCAGATCGAGCATACCATAAAGAACCCTTCTGTGAACCGGTTTCAATCCATCGCGCACATCCGGAAGTGCCCGCGAAACAATTACCGACATCGCATAATCGATGTAGGCACCTTTCATTTGTGTTTCAATATTTACAGGGACAATTCTTTCCCCGTCCTGAATGTTATCCATTTGTTAACCCCCTCATTTATAGCAATTTAAGTTATTGCCAACAGAACTACGAAAGTACAATTTTTTTTGATATAAAAAATTGATTTCTGCGCTTTTTTGCTCCAGTTTTTAACACTTACATGTTGATAAGACCAAAATGCTGAAAATGAAGGCATAAGCATATTCGGGCAAATCATTTCTATAAACAATTTACAAACCTGTGCGTTTATATTGTAATTTTGGTGTGAATTAACATTTGACTAATAAGTAAGTAAAGAATTGATATATAGATGGAAGCAAAGTTCTCACAGAGAGTAAAAGATGTTTTGTCTTTTAGCCGCGAGGAGGCTATAAGGCTTGGAAATGAATATATTGGCGTTGAACACCTCCTGTTAGGCATGCTTCGCGAAGGTGAAGGCTTAGCTATCCGCATATTGGGTTACCTGAATGTGGATATGGCTGAACTGCGACGCACGATCGAATCAGCTATTGTAAATCCAGCAAACCGGAATAAAACCAATGATAATCTGCCATTGGTTAAACAAGCCGAGCGCGCACTGAAACTCACTTATTTGGAGGCCAAACTTTTTAACAGCGAATTAATTGGTACCGAGCATCTTATGCTCGCTATCCTCAAGGACGAAGATAACCTGGTTACACGTTCATTAAAGAAATTCAATATCGACTATGAGTTATTTAAAGAAGAAGTGAAGTCGTACCTGATCACAGGAGAGGATTCGTCCATTTCGCATGGAGATAGTGAAAAGTTTTTAGGTAAATCCGGTTCCGAACCCAAAGATGAATTGCCCGGCGGGTCGCAGGACGACGATCCGGATGAAGGCGGTGGGATAGAGAGCCTTAAGAAAACTTCGGATAGTAAGTCGAAGACTCCGGTTCTCGATAATTTTGGGCGTGACCTGACTAAGGCCGCCGAGGAAAACCGCCTAGATCCCATTGTTGGCCGTGAAAAGGAACTCGAAAGGATATCGCAGATTCTGAGCCGTCGCAAGAAGAATAACCCGATTCTGATCGGAGAGCCTGGCGTTGGCAAATCGGCTATTGCCGAAGGACTGGCGTTGAGGATTGTACAACGGAAAGTTTCGCGTGCCCTTTTCAATAAAAAAGTGTATACACTTGATCTGGCTTCGTTGGTTGCCGGAACGAAATACCGTGGTCAGTTCGAAGAGAGGATGAAAGCCGTGTTGAATGAATTGGAAAAAAACCGGGACATAATCCTGTTTATTGACGAAATTCATACCATTGTAGGTGCCGGAAATGCAAGCGGATCGCTCGATGCAAGCAATATGTTCAAGCCTGCACTGGCTCGTGGCGAAATACAATGCATTGGTGCAACCACCTTGGATGAATACCGTCAGTACATCGAAAAAGATGGTGCCCTCGAACGCAGGTTCCAGAAAATTATTGTCGAACCAACTTCGGTTGAGGAAACAATAACCATTCTGAATCAGATAAAAGAAAAATACGAGGATCATCACCTTGTAAAATATACACCTGAAGCTATAAATGCCTGTGTCAGCCTTACTAACAGGTACCTTACCGACCGTTGTTTGCCCGACAAAGCCATTGATGCCCTTGACGAATCGGGAGCGCGTGTGCACATTTCGAATATGCATGTACCGGTTGAGATAATTACGACCGAAAGCCTGATTG
>CAIXAQ010000068.1 GCA_903917425.1 uncultured Bacteroidales bacterium | reverse complement strand
TGCTATCGCTTTTCCTGAGCTATCAAGTATTTTTAACCTTACATGCCCGGCTATTGATAACGAATAACTTAATGAAGTTTCCTGTTTGAAAGGATTAGGGGAATTCTGTTTAAGCTGAAAAGGCTCATTTTTCACAGAATTCTCTTCAACCCCATTGGCATTTGCGGCAACCGTGTACGAAAAAGCAATATCTCCGTTCTTATTCGCCGCATTTTCTTCACCCGGAAGTAATGTTTTAATGTAGTCCACTTTCGCGGCGGTTTCGTTCACAGTTACCAACAGGTAACCCCGGCCGGGCAGAAAGATGCCATCGACATAACCGTATTTTGTGGCCGAGGTATTGGTGATATTTCTATTCGAAGGCTGTGGTACTTCCTGGTAAATTATTCCGTCTTTTTCCTGTTTGCCGTAGAAATGATCGTGCCCATGGAAGAAAATACTTGTCTTGTTTTCAAGCATCAGTTGGTGAATGGGTTTGCCCCAGCCTGGCCGGTACGTATCAAATCCCCATGAATTATCAGTGTTTTTCCCTCCCATTTCAAAATAGTCCGCATATTCGGTTCCACCCCGCGTATCTATCCCTAAGCCACCCACAAGGTGATGGCAAAAAACAAATTTATATTTGGCCTTGCTGTTACTTATTGTTTTTTTGAACCAATCGTACTGGTCTTTGCCCAAAGTCCACCCCCAATCAGGTCTGGTTATGGTATGCCAGTAAGGATCAAGTATGATAATCAAGGCATCACCCCATTCCCAGGCATAATAATCTTCGCGAAGCCCGACAAAATTTTCAGGAATAGTATCTCCGGTGTAAAAAGAATCAGGAACAGGATTCGGATAATACATTTTTCTTGTATTGGTTGTCATTACCGGAATGCTGTTTGAAGTTCCGTTGAGCAGCCATCCTGCTTCGCCTTCGTGGTTTCCAAGCATAAGAAACAGAGGTACTGAATGGCAGACATTATTAAAGTAAGGCCTGTAAAGAAGATGCCTGTTCGTGATTATAGCCTGGTTGACTCCCGGCTGTTTTTCGGACATGAAAATATCTCCTAAATCAATCAGGAAATCAGGCTTGGCCGAAAGGATATTCTGCAGTGTCAATGTATATGAAGATGGATTTGAATTGGTATCGAGGTGCGGATCGGCTTCTATGGCAAAAGTGAATGCCTTTCCCACCGGCCTTGCTGTATGGAATGAATATTCAGCCCCGGCCAGAAACTGGGTTGTATTTCCGTTTGCACGATAGCGTGTCCTATAAAAATATTTTGAATCAGGCACAAGATCCGTAAAATCAATTTCCAGAGGAATATCTTTATCAGCAATATAATGAGTTGTGGAATTGGTATAACTTCCGGCATTAGTGCCGTATTCCCAATAAACTTCCGATTCCTGATTGAAAAGAATGTTCATCGTTATTGTAGAATTTGTAGGTCTGCCCAATATTTCGGTATAGTTTTGACCGAAAACGCAATTGATCAGGATAATGAACAGTGAACTTGTTAATAATGATAATCTCATGAGTTTGGGTTTCGTTTGTTTTAAAAAGTAGAATGCATTTTTACTTGCTGACTATCACTTTTCTATTCAGCTCAAAGTCCGGAGTTTTTATATTTACCATGTAAATTCCATTCTTAATACTGCTGATATTCAGCATTTTTGATTGCGTTTCAAGCAAGGTTTGTCCCATTAAATTATTAAGTCGTACTTTGATATTGTCTGGTGTTTCCGGCATTTGAATTGTCAAAATATCTTTTGCAGGGTTAGGATATACTTTTACCATTTCGCTTCCATTTATTTCATTTATTCCGGATGTCTGACAATTTTCAATCGAATAACTGAAAGCGACTTCACGATTATGGTGAATGCCACCCAATGTATCAGCAGGTAAGTATGCTCTTACATAATCAACTTTCACACAATCTGTTGAAACCGTTACTTTTAGGTGGCCCGACCCGCCAAGAGTGTCAGATACATATGCATCAGCATTCGCCAGCATCCCAATTTCATAGGTCGAATCGCTAGGCATTGGCAAAGCCTGATAGGTGATACCATCCATCACTTCGTGAGCAAACACATGGTCGTGACCCTGGAAGAAAATATTTACCCCGTTATCCACAAATAACTTGTGGATGGGTTTTGCCCAGCCTGGTCTTTTCGTTGC
>CAIXAQ010000067.1 GCA_903917425.1 uncultured Bacteroidales bacterium | reverse complement strand
TTACCTGTGCTATTCGAATTAAGTGTTCCCTCTCCTGTACCAGTGTTAAAACTACCTGTAGTGTTCGCATAAAGTGAATATATTCCTATGGCAGTATTTTCATTGCCGGTTGTGTTTAATAAAAGAGCTTGATATCCATTTGCTGTATTCGAAATTCCGAAAGTGTTGCTTTTAAGAGCCTGATATCCGGTGGCAGTATTTTGTTCCCCGGAGGTATTCATAGAAAGGGCAGCTACTCCATTAGCTGTATTAGCAGATCCGGTAGTATTGGAATTAAGTGCTTCATATCCTGTAGCTGTATTTTCAATTCCCGAAGAATTGGAATTAAGGGCATATCCTCCGTTGGCGGTGTTATAATTTCCTGTTGTGTTGCCTTGAAGTGAGCGATCACCGGTAGTAGTATTGAAATTTCCGGTCATATTGGATACGAGAGCCATGGTCCCAACAGCAGTATTATAACTTCCTGTTGAGTTGGATTCCAGAGATTCTATCCCAAAGGCTGTGTTTTCAATTCCCGTTGTATTATGGGCTAATGTAAAAGCTCCGTTTGCAGTATTAAAATCTCCAGTGGTGTTATTTTTTAGTGCCTCAAATCCGGTGGCGGTGTTATAATTACCTGTACTGTTAGTTTCAAGTGCACTGGCTCCATTCGCTGTATTGGAATAACCTATTGTGTTATTCGAAAGTGCCTGGTATCCATTGGCAGTGTTTTCATTCCCGGTTGTATTGGAAAAAAGTGCTGCGGTTCCTGTTGCTGTATTATTTACCC
Organism: uncultured Bacteroidales bacterium; assembly: GCA_903917425.1. GTDB lineage: Bacteria > Bacteroidota > Bacteroidia > Bacteroidales > UBA4417 > UBA4417. The sequence goes on along the minus strand of CAIXAQ010000067.1, from coordinate 995 downwards.
CGGAACTTAATGGATTTAATGCGTTTACTCCATATGAAGTGCTACTTGTACCCATGTAACCAGCCCTTACGTTATTTCTTTTAAAAATTACGTCAACATCATCTGTTGTGCCGATAAAGTTGGCAGCGGGACTAGTTCCTGCATTACCTGTAAGCGACCAGTTACTGCTGCCATTCCCACTTTTTGCCGCATACAAAGCATATGGGACACTCAGTAATTGGCTTGTTCCGGAAATCGTATAGCTGGTTCCGCCTGCAGGGTCAGTCTCAGTTTTAATAAAATAAGAGCCATTTGCCCAGTCAACGCCGGCAAGATTTCCGGAAACAAGCGTTCCGCCACCTATTTCTATTGTTACCAGGCCGTTTGCGTTGGTGGTTGGTGTCTGGGTTTCAACATATACCGGCGTTGCTGCATTCAAAATACTTATCTGCATTCCTACAGCATGGTTTACAACCAGGGCATTGGCAGCGTTTCTGATTACCGCCTGGTAGCTCATTTTCAGTGGGGCCTGTGCAAAAACACCCATTATTAAAAATCCGGCTGCTAAAGTGATGAGAGTTTTTTTCATGATTTCCTGGTTTTGGAGTATGGATTTTGAGTTTACTATAGCCGAAGATAGGCAAAATTTCCTTTACATTCATATTTGTCATTTGTAAACATCCACAATATCAAAGTTTTAACTTATCCTCTATGGCTTTTAATCTGAGTTCAAGTTGATGGTTTGCTTCTTTCAGGGCACTAATTTCCCCATCGAGGTTGTTGATCTTTGCTTTATCTTCTTCAATAATAGCTTGCTGTTCCTGCACTGATTTAACAAGAGGAACCGTAAAGCTTTCGTAAGTGAGGCTGTATGGAGTTTTATCATTGGCAGGCTTATTTACCCCGCTGAAATCATATCCTGCATCAGCGGCAGCTTCTTCAACCTGCTGCGCCAGGAAACCTGTATAAACAATTGCTTCCTGCTTTGCCCTTGCTTCCTGCATTGTTTGGTTGTT
>CAIXAQ010000066.1 GCA_903917425.1 uncultured Bacteroidales bacterium | reverse complement strand
TTATAACTGGAATAACGGTCAGCACACATCATCCATAAGTAACCTGGATGCCGGAAACTATTCCGTACTAATATCTGATTCTAGAAACTGCACAGCAAATTTTAATATTAACATTGGGAGCGATACGCTTATCCTTGCTCTCCAGTTAGTAAATCCATACTGCCATGGTTCCCATAACGGCTATATAAATGTATATCCGTATTCAGGAACCGCTCCTTTTAATTATCTTTGGAATACAGGTCAGGTTTCACCTCAGTTATACGACCTGTTTCCCGGCACTTACTCAGTAATCGTAACCGATTCGCACGGATGCGCAGCTGCCGGTTCGGGAACTCTCGTTGAACCCGACCCCATTCTGACACAAACAAGCTCAACACCCGATAACCCGGTAACAGTTTTCGGGGAAGGCACTGCAACCGTAAATGCAATTGGTGGATTTCCGCCATACCACGTGTACTGGAGCGATCCGTTTATGCAAACAACCATTACAGCAGTCAATTTGCTGGCAGGCAAATACAGCGTCAGGGTATCGGATAATAAAGGGTGCCAGACAATTGATTCAGTTGAAGTAACTAATACATATGGCATTGCAGAAACTTCAGCAGGTAAAGATTTCGGGCTGTATCCTAATCCGACTAAGGGTTTACTCTTCCTCGACTTTAAAAGCACGGCGTTACATACGGTCGAATTGTGGGTTTACAATAGTGCGGGAATTCTTGTTTATTACTCTCCGAAAACAAACATTCAGCCTGGGGTTCTTTCGGTTGATTTAACAAGCTTGCCAACAGGCATTTACGGTATAATCCTGAAATCCGATAAAGAAGTAATGAACAGGAAGTTCGAAGTGCTGAAGTAATTCTGAGTGAGCCTTCGACGAAACGGGAGTTGAGACCACCTTATAAAAGCAATTTACCGGACTGGTTCAGATATTTCTCCCTTTCCATTCATATTTGCCGAAATTCCCGGCAATTCCAATGTAGAATGTGTAAACCGCATTCAGCATTTCCATAAGCGGAAATAACCATAACAAGCGTGTGCTTCGCTCGAAACGACTGAAACTAAGCATAAGCGGAAAATCGACCGCCAGTTTTAAAAGGTAAAGTATAAAAAAAAGTACCCGGTATCCCGGGGAAAAAATCGCCAGTACAGCAGATGTCAGAAGCAAGGCGTTTGTTAAAAAAACCACCAGGGAAGTTGCGATCAGCATGAGGTCGGTATAACCCCGGCTTTTCGAAACCCAGCGTATTCGTTGCTGAATAAATGGTTTTAATCCCTCAGTTGCCGGTGTATTTACAATTGCCTTGTCCGAACGCAAAAACCGGATTGCATCTGCTCCGAATTCTTTTTTAATTGCTATTAACAGGAACATATCATCGCCCGAAGGATAGTCCATATTTGAGGAAAAACCTCCGCAGCTGTCGAAAGCCTTGCGTGTAAAAGCAATATTGGCCCCGTTGGCAAGCAGGGGAAACCCGCTGCTACACGATCCGGCAGCCGACGAAATCAGACTTATAAACTCCAGCGACTGAAGTTTACCAAAAAAGCTACCGCCATCCGTCATTCTTACCGGGCCAAGAATCATTTTTGGCTCAAATCTTTCATAATAAGCAGCCAGGGTCGAAATCCACTGCTTGCCCGAAGTGCAATCAGCGTCGGTAATTACAATCAGTTCCCCATTGGAAGCGAGAATTCCCTGGGTTATGGCATTTTTTTTGCCGAAACCATCTTCCTGCCCAAGTGAGATTAATTTCAATAAATTTGTATCAGCTTGTTGTTCAATTATTTCGTTTACTAAAAATGAAGTATGATCGGTGGAATGATCGTCAGCAATAATGATTTCATACAAAAGAGGTGAATAATCTTGATGTAAAAGATTATCCAGTAATGTTCTCACATTTAAAGCTTCATTTCGCACAGCAACAATTACGCTTACTTTGGTAGCAGGCAGTAGTTCGATGCTTTTAAAAGTTTTTAACTTCCGCCAGCCAATTGTTATTGATATAATTAATACGATGTAAACCGCGAAAATGATAATTGAAAAAACAGAAAAAATCATCGTCTGAAGAATTTTAACCTGAATACGACCAATACGCCGGCCAGCGATGGAACCGCAATGTTAATAAGCCAAACCAGGGAGGATGCCGAAACTATAGCAAGGGTCGCATTTGCATCCAGGCCGCCGGCCCCGCTGAGCAGCCCGAAAAAAAATACCGAAACCGAACCACGTACTCCCAGTTCCGTCAGGGCTACAGTCGGGATGGCAGCCAGAACCAGGTAAATGACCGGTATTACCATCATACATTGAATCAGGTTGAAATTCAAGCCCATCAGTTTAACTGAAAGATAAAACTGGGTTGCAAATACCAGATACCTGGATGCGCTGAGTAAAACGGTTTTCAGTAAAAGCTTTTTAGGGAAATCGGCAATGGCATCAATGCCGTTCTTGATTTTTATAGCGTATTTTGCTTTAACAATAAATCGGATGCGGTGTAAAACCGAAATATTAAAGTATATCAAAATCAAAATCAACGAAACACTCACCAAAGTAACCGAAAGCCCTTTTACAATCCAGGTAGTTTCAAACAGTACAGACGGCAAATATAGAGGAGCAAAAAACACGTAAGCCAATGTTCCCAAAATAATAGTTACCAGCAATTGGCTGAAACTGCCAACAATGGTAAACATGATGGATTTGAACGGATCTGTTTTCCGGAGTATAAAAACCCTGCCTAAAAACTCACCAACCCTGTTTGGCGTAAAAACACTTACGGCCAATCCCCCGAGAATAGCCTGGAAAGCCTGGCTGAAACTGATCACTTCCGCCTGCCCGATAAGCATTTTCCATTTATAAGATTCAATGCCCCAGTTTATTACCATCATCACTATCAGTATAAAAGCAATGGCAGTTGCATCCTGTCCGCCTTTTACCGAATCAACGAACGTATTCACCTGTCCGGATGAGAGGGTAAAAACGCGGTAAAATATATACGAAAGCGACAGAACGGCAATGGTCAGCCGGGTGGCGATATCCAGTGTTTTTCGTACTTTTGGCGATAAATTCACGGGTAAGGTTTTGGGGTTTAGGGTTTAGTTTGAACGAAATTCATTTTTTACCTGCTTTTGAACTTTGAACCTGGAACCTGGAACTCTTTTGGCAAACATAATTTCACGTTATAACTTTATAAAACTTTGGCAAGCGAACGTATCATTTTAGGCATCGACCCCGGGACCAACATCATGGGATTCGGTTTAATTGCGGATAAAGGTAAGAAAATTGAACTGATTGCGCTTGATGTGATAAAACTTGACCACCTGGATACGCATCCGCTGAAGCTGAAAAGCATTTTCGAAAAAGTGCTTGCCCTGATTGATCATTACCACCCGGATGAAGTGGCCCTGGAAGCACCATTTTTCGGCAAAAACGTACAGAGTATGCTTAAGCTGGGCCGTGCGCAGGGCGTAGCCATGGCTGCTGCCTTGTACCGCGATATTCCGATTTTTGAATATTCGCCCCGTAAAGTGAAACAATCTATTACCGGGCAGGGCAATGCCTCGAAAGAACAGGTTTCGGCCATGATAAACCGGCTGGTAGTTATTGCCGAGCAACCCAAATATTTTGATGCTACCGATGCTGTGGCAGTGGCATGTTGTCATTATTTCCAGCGAACTGCCGAAGGACCGGCTACAACTTACACAGGATGGGGTGCGTTTGTGAGCAATAATCCGGGTAGGGTTAAATAAACAGATTTCGGATTGCGGATGTCGGATGTCGGATGTCGGATTGCGGATGTTAGATGTGGGATGTTAGATGTGGGAATTACCAATTCAAATCCTACTTCACAACATCCTGTTCAACAACCTGGAGAACCTCTTTTGTATCAGTATCATACACATAAGCTACCACACGACAATTTTTAACAACCATGGTATTCAGGTTAAATCCTGCAAACTTGGTCTGAAATGTTTTTACGATGGGAGCGGAAGATGTTTCTGTTTTAAGCAGCAAAGGTGTACCCCAACTGCCGTTCACAGCACCGCGCATTACATGCATATGCACATAATCGAGTATCTGGGGAGTAGGTCCAACAGCGGCATTATTGTTTTTTTGTGCCTGAACGATACTGTCCTCGGTAATTATAACCGAAATATTCAGCGAACGACCCGAAATGGTTTGTAAGAAATTGGTTGTTGTTTGAATAATAAGTTTATCCTCAGCCAAATTGTATTCGGTTAGTAACTTCAAATCCAGCAAGGGAGCTTCGGCAACAGTATTTTTTACTGCATTAGCCCAGGACGAAGGTGATAAAACCTGCTGATTAGCCGGATATCCTTTACGACTTACCATTCCGTTGGGGTTGCCGATAGCACCTACTTTAAAAAAATTATCCCAATCCGTTCCGGCCGGCGAGCGGAAATCGTATGCCCACACCGGATCGGAAGTACTTGGCTTGGCATAGAAACCGGCGTGTACGGCTATAACAACCAGCGAATCTTTGTATTGCTCTTTCAGATTGCGGGCCGTGAGAGCGGCTGCGGGGCAATTTACACAGGTATGCCCGGTATAATCTTCCAGAAATGCTCTTTTATATGCTCTTGGCGGAACTGAAGTGGTATCTTCAGGCACTTTGGGAACAACAAATGGAGCATCGAGCTTATCGCAGGAAGTAAAAATAAAACTTGCAACAAGAGCAATTATAATGGATGGTATGAATTTTAGCTTTTTCATGATCTTTTTTATAGAAACTGGTGGTTACCGTTAGTGAAAAACCATTAGAGGCCGGAACGGCCCGGCACACCCCGCCCACGCATACTATACCTTCGCGCTG
>CAIXAQ010000065.1 GCA_903917425.1 uncultured Bacteroidales bacterium | reverse complement strand
TTCGATGGAGAAAACCATTGCCAATAAAACTGTCACTTACGATTTCCACCGCCTTATGGAGGGTGCAGTCAAACTCAAGACTTCGGAATTCGGCACTGAAATGATAAAAAACATGTAAAATAATAGGTCAGTAAGGCTCTTTTGAATTCTGACCATTTCAAAAAAAATCACAATTATAAATAGAAAAATTTTATGTCATTCAGATTAAAAGACAGACTTCACGAGAAAATATTGGCATGGCGGCCACGTACAGAGAAACTCCTTAAAGAATACGGAAATGTAGTAATCGATCAGGTTACTATAGGTCAGGTAATCGGCGGGATGCGCGGTGTAAAAGTTTTACTCACCGATATTTCCTATCTCGACCCCAACGAAGGCATCAGGTATCGTGGATTAACACTACCCGAAGTGTTTGAGCAGCTTCCCAAACCTAAAGGTGCTGAAATGCCCTATGTTGAAGGCCTTTTTTATCTTTTGGTCACCGGTGATATCCCGAACGAGGAAGAACTTCAGGATGTAATCGATGAGTTTAATAAAAGGCGCATCCTTCCCCGGTATGTGTACGAAGTCATCGACGGAATGCCATGCTGTAGCCACCCGATGGCGATATTTTCGGCCGTAATTACTGTTTTGCAGCGCGAATCACTTTTTGCGAAAAAATACGCTTCAGGCAAATTGCACAAACTCGATTATTGGGATTCTACCTATGAGGATTCTCTCAATCTTTTAGCAAAGATGCCCGAGATTGCAACGTACATTTATGCAAAGCTTTATCGTGATGGGAAAAGGATACAGTCGAACCCCTATCTCGACTTTGGAGCCAACTTTGCGCACATGATGGGCATCGGAAAGCCTTATGACGATGTGAGCCGGATGAATTTTATTATTCATGCCGACCACGAAGGGGGCAATGTAAGCGCTCACACAGGGCATCTTGTTTCCAGTTCCTTATCAGATATTTACCTGAGTATTGCAGCCATGGTTAACGGCCTGGCCGGTCCTTTGCATGGCCTTGCCAACCAGGAAGTTCTGCGTTGGCTTCAGGGAGTGATGGAAAAAATGGAAGACCGTGTTCCTACAGAGGAAGAAATGAAGAAGTTTGTCTGGGATACTCTTAAGTCTGGCCAGGTTATTCCTGGTTATGGTCATGCCGTACTCCGCAAAACCGACCCAAGGTATACCCTGCAACATGACTTTTGCCAGACCCACCTGAAGGATGACCTGATGTTCAAATATACGGATATGCTGTATAAGGTAGTTCCTGATATTCTGCGAGAGCAGGGTAAAGCTAAAAATCCATGGCCCAATGTGGATGCACAATCGGGTGTTATTCAATGGCATTACGGAATCAAGGAATATGATTTCTATACCGTATTGTTTGGAATTGGACGTGCCATAGGGATCTCTGCCAACATCATTTGGGACAGGGCACTCGGCTACCCGTTGGAGCGGCCAAAGTCAATAACAACAGCTATTCTCGAAGATATAGCTGCCGGCAAGGAAGTGATTATAGAAGACTAAAATTTAAATCAAAATTTAAAAGCCATTCTGTTACAGGGTGGCTTTTTTGCTTTTTCAGACAGTCGTTTTCACAAAATTATCGAATACGAATTTCTGCAATTCAGGAAAAAATGACCGGAATTCCTGTCCAAATTCCTCGTACTCCGTTTTCAGATTCACGACAGCCAATTCCATATTCGATTCAAAGGTGGTTCGCCGTGCCATCCCGTTAAACGCTTGCTGCATGCCATTAAAACTGCCGTACTCCAGCAGCCAGTTCTGTTTTTCCATATAGTAAAGCAAGCGGGCCGAACGTGTTGGCAAAAGTGGTTGAAACGTATTTAAAATATCATACCTCGTTTTTGTAAAAGTGTGAATATCAACGGTTGAGTATTCATCCCAATTAGCCGAAAGATAATGGTCGTAGTACATATCAACAATTACACCGGCATACTTGCGAAAATCTTCCCGGAGCCGTTTTATACTTTGTTTAACAACAGGATGCTGGTCAGTAAAAGTATCGATAGCGCGGTGCATGGTTATACCCTCCTTTATTTGCGGCGAAAATTTTAAAAAATCGCTTCCCTTCACATGATCGGCTATAAAGTTGCCAAGTATCATTTCGGGATGAGAACCTGCAAGGAAAAGATGTGCTAAATAATTCAATTTGTAAGGAGTTGAGGATTGCAAATGTAGTAAACATCTGAAATTCAAAGGTGTTCAATAATAACCATATGAATTCGATAGTAATCGTTTTCAAAACCGGTAATTTCGGTTAAAATTTTCAAAAAGTGCTTGTTAATCAGTTCCATTTCATGTAGGTTTGTGCGCTAATACTTGTTGTTAAATAATTCACAGTATGGATCAGAAATTAATGTTGCTTGGCGATGAAGCCATTGCGCAGGCTGCCATAGATGCCGGAATGTCAGGCATATATGCTTATCCGGGAACTCCATCTACCGAAATTACCGAATATGTTATCCAATCCCGGGAAGCTAAATCAGGGCTTATACGGGCTGCCTGGTCAACCAACGAGAAAACAGCCATGGAATCGGCTCTGGGCATGTCGTATGCAGGCAAGCGTACTATGGTGTGTATGAAACATGTCGGGTTGAATGTGGCTGCCGATGTTTTTATGAATGCCGCAATCACAGGTGCGAATGGCGGGCTCATTGTTGTGTCGGCTGATGATCCTTCGATGCATTCGTCTCAAAATGAACAGGATTCGCGTGTTTATGGCAAATTTGCCCTGATTCCGGTCCTGGAGCCCACAAATCAGCAGGATGCCTACGATATGGTGTATTATGGTTTCGATATGTCCGAAAAACTGGGCGTTCCGGTTTTAATGCGGATCACTACGCGCCTGGCTCACTCCCGTGCCGGTGTAGTTCGCAAGCCAACGAGGGCGCAGAACGAAATCTGTCTGCCAAAGGATCCGAGGCAGTTTATACTCTTGCCGGCCAATGCCCGCCGGCAGTATAAAAACCTGTTGCATAAGCAATCTGAATTTGAAAAATACGCAACCGATTCAGGGTTTAATAGTTACGCTGACGGCGAAGATAAAAGCATGGGTATCATAACAACAGGTATTGCATATAATTATCTCCTCGAAAATTTTCCGGATCGCCATATACCATTCCCTGTTTTAAAAATCGCCCAGTATCCAATGCCTCACGCCATGGTTGAGGAAATTTACAATTCATGTGACAAATTGCTTATTCTCGAAGAAGGCTATCCTGTGGTGGAAGAAGCAATTAAAGGATTCATGAACAATGGAAAACCCGTTCACGGCAGGCTTGATGGTACGGTTCCGCGCGACGGGGAACTGAATCCCAATATCGTTGCCGTTGCTCTCGGGAAAAAAGATACACGTGGCAGGGATATACCGTCAGTGGTTGTGGGCCGTCCTCCATCACTCTGCAAAGGCTGTCCGCATATTTATTCGTACAATGCCCTCAACGAAGCACTTTCGACCTGGAGCAAAGGAAGAGTTTTTTCCGATATCGGATGTTATACGCTCGGGGCACTGGATCCTTTTGATGCTATAAACACCTGTGTCGACATGGGCGCTTCCATTACAATGGCCAAAGGAGCTGCTGATGCAGGGTTGCTGCCGGCAGTGGCTGTTATCGGCGACAGCACTTTCACACATAGCGGAATTACCGGCCTGATTGACTGCGTGAAAGATAAAAACCAGATCACTATAATGATCCTTGATAATGAAACTACGGCCATGACAGGCGGACAGGATTCGTCTGCTTTCGGGCGAATCGAAGATATTTGCCTTGGGGTTGGTGTTGACAAAGATCATATTTTTGTTCTCAACCCATCGCCCAAATCGCACGAAGAGAATCTGGCCATTTTAAACAGGGAACTACGCTACGAAGGCGTTTCCGTTATAATTCCCCGGCGGGAATGCATTCAAACGGCCGTGAAGCATCTTAAGGAACACAAAAAAGAGGAGACTGCTAAAATGGAAGGCTAAAGTTTCATGTTTCAGAGTTTCATGTTCCAGAGTTTTTTCTCCTTATTTATAATTTAGGAAACAGCATTTACATTGAAAAATTAATTCAAAATGAAAAGAGATATCATTCTTGCCGGTGTCGGTGGCCAGGGCATTCTTTCGATCGCGACAATTATTGGCATGGCTGCACTGAAAACCGGCTTGCACATTAAGCAAGCCGAAGTTCATGGTATGAGCCAGCGCGGAGGCGATGTGTCGTCAAATCTCCGTATCGCAGATCACGAAATAGCTTCCGACCTTATCCCGTTTGGGCAGGCCGATCTGATAATTTCGGTTGAACCTATGGAATCGCTTCGGTATCTGCCTTTGCTTTCGCCCGACGGTTGGCTGATAACCAACACAAAACCTTTTATCAATATCCCCAACTATCCTAAAATGGAAGACCTTATGGTCGAAATAGAGCATTTCGAAAACCATATTGCTCTGGATGCGGATGGGATTGCTAAAAACCTGGGTTCGGCAAGGTCGGCTAATATGGTGATACTTGGCGCGGCATCTCCTTTTCTTGAAATTAAATATGAAGAATTAGTGGAGGCCATCAGCCGCACATTTGCCCGTAAAGGTGATGAAATTGTGAAACTGAACCTTGATGCTTTGCAGGCGGGATTTGATTTTGCTGAAGCGCATACTAATTTGAAAATGCGATAATTTGAAAATTTGAAAATGAGGGGTGAGAAAATTTGAGAATGTGAAAATTTTCGACTCTTCGGAATAGGCTCAATCCTTAACAAATCAACAACTTAACAGCTCAACAGCTCAACAGCTCAACAGCTCAACAGCTCAACAGCTCAACAACTCAACAGCTCAACAGATCAACTTGACTTTCGACTTTCGACCTTCGACCTTTGATTTTTTTTTGACCTTAACCTGATGGAAATAAACAAAAAGCGTATCCGGCGATTTATCAGCATAACACTTTTAGTACTTTTAACCTTAGTTGCGCTTGTTGTTTTTAAGGATTTTATTTTTGAGCCGATTGTTCATCCCATGC
>CAIXAQ010000064.1 GCA_903917425.1 uncultured Bacteroidales bacterium | reverse complement strand
TTTAAGATCGTTCAGAACAAACTGCTCTGGGCTATTTCGCAAAACACGGCAGCCGAATTGGTGTATCGCCGGGTCGATGCATCATTGCCCCTGCTCGGCATGCAGTCATTCGACAAAACCGGCACCAAAGCCATCGCTAAATCCGATGTAACCATTGCCAAAAACTACCTGAAAGAAGACGAAATAAAACTGCTTGGTCTTTTAGTCGAACAGTACCTCGCCTTTGCCGAAACCATGGCACAGCAGCAAACACCCATGTATATGCACGACTGGATTGCCCGTTTGGATACCATTCTGCAATTAAACGGCCGAGAACTACTCACCCATGCCGGCAAAATCAGTCATGAGTTAGCTTCGCAAAAATCAGCATTGGAATACGATAAATTTAAAACCGCCCAAAAGCTTCTTGAAAAAGAACAAAGCCTGAAAGAGATTGAGGAAGATATTAAAAAACTCAAAAAGCCTTAAACCTGCACTATGCATACTTTACCGCATCGTCGCTAAATCATATCAGCTGATGCAAACTTCTGATGCCCTCGAAGCCGGCATTAAGCAAAGCAACAGCACAACGAAATGCTGCTGTAGCAGGTGTTAAGGGAGGCTTTAAAACAATAGTTATACGTTAAAACAGACATACGATAGCGGTGCCAGCTAATGAAAAAACCAAATTTAGTATTATTTGTCTCACTCGCATTAACCTCTGTGTTATGCGGACAGAAAAACACCAGTGCGATTCAAATTCATTCAACCGTAAATATCTCGGATTCAAGCTATAAACTTTTAAAAACTGATATATTGCTTGAGGATTCAACACTCATTTGTACATGGGATGAGAAAGAAAACAAATGGATCACATCAACTTCTACAAAGACCAGCAGTGATTATGATAGTAAAGGACGGTTAATAAAAAAGACAAGTTATTACTTTGATCCCATTCAGAAACACCTGATCATCAGTTTAGTCTGTTTATATCGCTACGATAAAAGCAACAACCTTACATTCAGCAGTAAAGAAACTCTTGATACATATAGCATTTATAGCATTCAGAGCCATGATTCGATGAAGTATAAAGGAAATAAACTGGTTTCACATAAATCATTCATCCTAAACCCAATAAGCAAAACCTGGTGTCTCGAAAGCTCAAAGCAGTATAATAAATCCGGCACCCTGATCAGCAGTTTCAATCTGCAGTATGGTCGTAATATCCATCCTGATGCGTTTAAGGCAAGTAGTGGATATAAGTCCGAAATTAAAACGAATTCAGCTGGCCACACCATTGAAGTTTTAGGCCAGCGTTTCGATAGCAAAACCGGAACATGGCAGAATTCTGACAAAAGCACTTTTTCCTATGTGAACAATATATTACCTGCAGAGCGAATGATATATTCATGGGATACGTTAACTGCATCGTGGCAGTCTACTGGGAGGTTTTTGTACACTTACACGGATACAAATTATCAAACTACTTGTCAGACCAGTGAGGGGAGCAACTGGAAGAATTTGAATAGGTCTGCCTGTTTCTTTAACCGGAATAACAATGTAATTTCTGTTAAGGATGCCAAATGGATTGGAGACAGATGGCTGGAATATTATAAACACCAATACAACTATAACCTCAAAAACCAATTGACCGAAACATCGGATTCAGTCTTCGTGCCTAATTTCTGGATTAACCTGCCTGAAAGAACGTACCGGTACGATGGACGTGGAAACCTGATCATGAATACCTATACGCCCTTTGAGCTTTCGTCGGCTAAACTGCAATATGGCACTCAGTACAGTTATGAATATGATTCTTCCGGCATGCTTACTCAATCCATTTATTATCATTGGGATACCCATACTGAGCAGTTCGTCCCCCAGAGAAGGACCTCCCATTATTATTCAAAACACGAACAAATACCAGCAAATAAATCCTTAGCTCTTCAGCCTGTTATTTATACTGATGCTACGACCGATAAACTCTATTTTAAAAATATCGAGCCCGGCTCTTATGTTTTGATTTATGATGAGGATGGCTTTCTTAAAATATACAGTCCAATAGTCAACAACCAGGTTGATGTGGGCGATTTGCTGGTTGGGCAATACTCTATACAGATTGTAAATAAAAAAGGAATCACCCGTAGCAAGTTTATCAGTAACCGTCCGAATAGTGGGAATTATTCGAATAAGGTTTACATGAGATAGGTAGAGGAGAGACCGTATTGGGAGTCTGAAGCTCCGTTCGAGCTCGTCTTATTTTCTGACGAGTGCGGGTAAAAGTCTCTCTAATTGATAGTTTTATCTTCTTTATCATTCGGGTAATTGTGCTTTTAGTATTCTTGCTTACTATTATCGCGCACCGGGCATCCGCTTCATAAGTTTTTTCCGTTTCAG
>CAIXAQ010000063.1 GCA_903917425.1 uncultured Bacteroidales bacterium | reverse complement strand
TACATTACGTGATGTCAGCTTAGGTTGCAATAGCATTGAATGTAAAAACTTATGTGCCTATTATAAACCTATGTTTCTATGTGTTAATTTTTTTTAAAACACATAGATACATAGGAAAAAACACATTAGGCACATAGGAAATACAAAATCCCTACAAGCCTGTACATTACGTGATGTCAGCTTAGGTTGCAATTGCCTTTAATTTAAAAAACTATGTGCCTTTGATAAACCTATGTTTCTATGTGTTAATTTTTTTTTAAACACATAGTGATCGGGAGTTGTGAAACTCTAACCTCAAAACAGATAACTTTGCAAATAAAGCAACGCATAAGAAACCTTTATGTAATTGGTAGTTACATACCTCCACATAGTCTGGTTCGGGGCATTTCTTAAAATTTCAAGTGGATGTTAAGTGAAAGCTTAAACACCGTATAGGAGATCAATTTTAGATAAAAGTGTCCTTATGCGCTGGTTTTGATATTAATAATAATACTTAGGTGCAAAGTTATGAAAAAAGAAACACCCAAAATGGGGATTGTTAAAATGGGAAGTGGTTTGCCGGTGTTCAACCATTATGCGGCTGGAATCGACATAGGTGATACCCTTCATTGTGTGGCCATTAATGATGGCAAAGGTGGTCACGAAGTAAAAACGACCTCGGCGTTTACCTGCGATTTACATGGAATAGTGTATTATTGTAAAAGCAATGGGGTTACCACAGTAGCCATGGAAAGTACAGGTGTATACTGGCTTGTACTCTACCTTTTATTCGAAGAGGCAGGAATAGAAGTCTATCTGGTCAATGCCAGACATGCGAAAAATGTCACTGGACGGAAAAAGGACGACACGGACGCTATTTGGTTACAGAAACTGCATACTTGTGGGCTATTGCAGAAGAGCTTCCAACCAGACAATGAAACCCGTTTGTTAAGGAGCTATACCCGCCAAAGAAAGAATTTGATTTTATTGGCAGCGGATTCGATAAGGAGGATGCAAAAAGCGCTCGAACTGATGAATATTAAAATACACACCGTGATAAGCGATATATTGGGAAAAACAGGGATGGCAATGGTGAAGGCAATTATAGTAGGCGAAAGGAACCCGGAAATTCTGTGCAAGCTTTGCGATCCAAGAATTAAGGCCTCGCGTGAGGACATAATCAAATCATTAGAAGGGATATGGAAAGAGGAGTACCTGTTCATGCTGGAACAAGCTGTTGAAAATTATGAATTCCTTCAAAAACAGGTTAAGAATTGTGAAGAAAAGATACAACAGCAATTGCTTAAGCAAGTTGCACTCATAAAGGACGGTGATATTACAGGCTTGGAAGAAACTCCAAAAAAGAAATCTAAGGCAAAAGCAAAAAAAAATCAATTTGACTTTTCCCTTTTGCCATATCTGATTGCACTTGCCGGAGTTGACTTGTGCAAGATCCCGGGCATAAGCCAAGTAACAGCTTTGGAATTTATAGCTGAGGTTGGATTGGACATGAGCAAATGGAAAAGCTCAAAACATTTTGCTGCTTGGTTGAACCTGACACCAAACACGAAGATTTCCGGGGGGAAAATCATCAGCAGTAAAATGATGAAGAAAAACAATAAGGCGGGTCAGCTTTTAAGGCAGGCAGCTTCGTGTCTTGTAACAAATAAAACTCCAATTGGTGATTACTATCGCTCAATGCGGGCGAGAATGGGTGGAAAAGGCGCAGCTTTGGCCACCGCACATAAACTGGCAAGAATCATTTACACAATGCTGCTCAAACAAACCGAATACAATCCGGGGATGATAATTGAAAACCATGAAAAATCAAAAGAAGAAAAAATCAAAAAACTCGAAAAACAAATAGCCAGATTAAAACAAGTCGCATAAAACAGTCCAAAATGCACGTTGGTTATCAATGGGTTACAAAGAGTTATATAGGAGACTCTAAGGCACTAAGGTTTCACAAAGATTTAGATTTCAGCTTTATAGCCTTAGTGAAGCCTTTGTGTCCTTGTGTCTTTGTGGCAGAAGAAGGCTTTTCGGAGTGGACTTATTTTGGAAATGC
>CAIXAQ010000062.1 GCA_903917425.1 uncultured Bacteroidales bacterium | reverse complement strand
TTATAACTTTGCATCGTTATTGGCTTAATCTTTGCCCTTACCTGAGTCATGAAAGCTTTCCAACGAAAAAAACGGCCTTTTTTATCTCTCGATGACATCGTTTTTGAGCATCGGAACAAGGAGTATGGATGCTATAAGCTGCGATCGAGGTACCAGCGCCGCCTGCGTTTAAGCTTTTTACTCGTACTTGGTTTCTTTCTTTTCGTGATCTTGCTTGTATATGTCTGGAAAATAAACCCATTGAATGAAGATTTACGCGTCACCGACAATTCTTACGTCGAGAGCGTGTATTACGATCCCGAATTGTTTTCGGTAATAAATAAACTGGCTGTTGTAAAACCTGTAGTGTCGAAAATCCTGGAATCGGGTGCCGAGGCTGAAAACCCGGCGGAACAGGTAAAACGGACAAATATCCCGGTAATGGCTGTGTTGCCAAAACCCGATCCCGTTTTCCCTGTGGCTGACACTTCACAAAAAAAACTTGCAGATGAGCTGTTGCGCCGGCATAAAATCAGTGTGAGCAAGGCAAATTCAGATATAAAGGATACTATTTCGATTATTCTGGAAAAAACGCCGCAATTTCCCGGCGGGTATGCTGCCATTCAAACCTATTTCTACAGGAATCAGCACTACCCCGAAAATGCACTTTTAAAAGGAAAACAGGGAAGCACAATTGTAAGTTTCATAGTGAATAAAGAGGGCTATGTGGAAAAAGCCAGTGTTGTAAAAGGATCCGATCCCGAACTCGACATGGAAGCAATCCGGCTGATACGAACCATGCCACTCTGGGAGCCCGCGTATTATAAAAATAAACCTATATCCTGTATGGTATTTTTGCCTGTACAATTCACTATAAAGTGATTGCCCGGCAGAAGGAATAATTTTCTTCCGAATGTTTCCTGGCACGAAAAATCTGAAATCTGTATAACGTATCTTTTTGCTTAACTCTTGATATTGCGTATCTTGCTGTGATTCCGGCTATATGCGAAATAGATTACTATGCCTATTGCCATCCAGAGAATAAGCCGCAACCAGGTATCTCCCGGCAAGGTTGCCATAACACCCAGGGATGATAAAACACCGAGGATTGGAACAGCCGGGAAAAACGGAGTTTTGAACGGGCGGTGAATATCGGGCCGTTTATAACGTAAAACCAGGATGCCGGCACAAACCAGCACAAAGGCCAGCAGGGTGCCTATAGAAACAAGTTCGCCGAGAATCCCTATCGGGAAAATCCCGGATACAACCAGGGCCACCGAACCTGTAACAATGGTAGTGATATAAGGGGTTTTAAATTTCGGATGAACTTTGCCGAACGATTTGGGCAGCAATCCGTCACGCGACATCGAAAAGAAAATACGGGGCTGTCCCATAAGCATAACCAGGATCACTGAACTGAGCCCGGCAATGGCTCCGATTTTAATAGGCATCCTAAGCCAGGCCATTCCTTCGCCGGCAGTATTAACCGCTACAGCTACCGGGGCAGGGTCGTTGAGGTGTGTATACGAAACGATACCCGTCATTACCAGTCCCACAAGGATATATAATACAGTACAAATGGCCAGCGAACCCAGGATTGCCCATGGCATATCCTTCTGGGGGTTTAATGATTCCTGTGCGGCAGTCGAAACGGCATCGAACCCTATATAGGCGAAAAAGATAACCCCGGCCGCGCGAAAAATACCGCTCCATCCGAAGTGACCGAAAGCACCGGTGTTCGCAGGGATAAAAGGGGTCAGGTTTTCGGGTACAATATAATTCACTCCAAAAGCTATAAATAGTAGAATTACTATCACCTTTACAAGCACGATCGCGTTATTGAAATTGGCTGATTCTTTAATTCCCAGAACCAGGAGTGTGGTGACAACGGCCACGATAAATACGGCCGGAAAGTTTATAAAAGATCCTGTAGCCGACCATACTCCGGTGGCTGCATCATAATAAAAAGGTGCACTCGACAAGGAAGCCGGGATTACAATGCCGAAATCTTTGAAGAAACTTACCACGTATCCCGACCATCCAACGGCGACGGTTGAAGCGCCGAACAGGTATTCAAGAATCAAATCCCAGCCAATGATCCATGCAATAAATTCACCTAAAGTTGCATAAGCGTATGTATAGGCGCTTCCCGCGATGGGTATCATCGAGGCAAATTCTGCATAGCATAAACCGGCAAAGGCACAGGCGATTCCGGCAACCACGAACGATAAAACTACGGCAGGACCGGCATAATTGGCGGCAGCCTGGCCAGTAAGCACAAAAATACCGGCGCCTATTATTGCCCCTATTCCCAGCGAAATAAGGTTCCACCTGGTGAGTGTGCGTTTCAGGGAATTTTTATCATCCGTTGTTTCGCTGAGGAGCGTGTTGATTGATTTGGTTGCAAATAAGCCAGTCATAGTATTGCCTTTTATCATGGTCAAATATAGGAAGAATTTAATTAACTGCCCCATGAAAGTGTGGTTTGACCAATTTTCATGCAAATTGAGGAAATGGTTTGGGTTGCAAAAGTGTAAAATTGGGGAGAAGAATGGGAATAATTCAATGCGCGTGGCCTCAGGTTTTGCCGGGTTATTTACTTGTATCGTTTACTATCTCTGTTTGGATGTGCTTTCTATATGCTTGAAAGTGAGGATTATGATTGAATGTCGTTTCAAAACTTTGAATTAAAAAACACTTTAACGCAAAGTCTGCTGAGAAGGCGCAGAGAGCCACAGCGCGCTTATTCGGAAACATTCTCTGAGAAACTCTGCTCAAACTTTAGCATCTTTTTTCTGTTGTATTGTTTCTTCCGTATATTTCGCTTTTGCATAATATTGACGATAAGGAAACAAAAAATTCGCGAAGTATTGTAACTTTGAACCGGCAAAAATGACCGGAATGATAGAAAGAGCAATATCTCGACTGAAAATTATTTTTTCGAAACCTATACCTGTA
>CAIXAQ010000061.1 GCA_903917425.1 uncultured Bacteroidales bacterium | reverse complement strand
CAAAAAATGAAGTTGCCGGGCGTACCGGATTCGCTCATTTCTTTGAACACCTTATGTTCGAAGGTTCCGATAACATTCCGCGCGGTGATTACGATAAAATCACACTCAGCGCGGGGGGCACCCTGAATGCCAACACTTCGCAGGATCGTACGTACTACTACGAAATCCTTCCAAGCAACCAACTCGAACTTGGCTTGTGGCTCGAAGCTGAAAGATTGGTACACCTGCGTATCGACTCAACAGGCGTTGAAACCCAACGTGCGGTTGTAAAAGAGGAACGTAAACAATCCTACGATAACCGTCCGTATGGCTCAGTTATCGAGAAAACCATGGAAAATGCCTACAAAGTTCATCCTTACAAATGGACACCGATTGGCTATCCTGAAGACCTGAATAAAGCCACTTTGCAGGAATTCATGGAATTTCACAGCATCTATTATGTTACCAATAATGCTACCTTATCCATTGCCGGCGACCTTGATATTGAGAACACGAAAAAAATGATCGAAAAATATTTTGGCGATATTCCGCGTGGAACTAAAGAGTTGTACCGGCCAAGTGTTGTTGAGCCCGAGAAAACTGCCGAAGTGCGCGATGTTGTTTTCGATAACATTCAACTTCCTGCTGTCATTATGTCGTATCACATGCCGGCCCAGGGTACGCCCGATTCGTATGCGCTATCTATGCTTACCACGTTACTATCTGATGGCCAGAGTTCACGAATGTATAAGGCAATTGTTGATCAGCAGCAAAAAGCCTTACAGGTGATGTCGTTCCCGTTTGCTTTGGAAGACCCGGGCTTGTTCCTGATTTTTGGGCTTGTAAATATGGGTATTGAACCTGCCGACCTCGAAAAATCAATTAATGCCGAGATTGAAAAGGTGAAAACCACACCCATAACTGATGCTGAGTTTCAGAAATTACGTAACAAAGTTGAAAACGATTTTGTTAGCGGTAACAGCACCATGGCTGGTATTGCTGAAAACCTGGCCAATTACCACGTTTATTTTAACGATGCAAACCTTATTAATACCGAAATTGACCGCTATATGAAAGTTACTCCGGCTGATCTTCAAATGGTTGCACAAAAATACCTTACCCGCGAAAACAGCGTGGTTCTGACTTATCTCCCAAAACCAACCGAAAAAAACTAAAGGAGGAACCACAATATGAAAAATAGAATTATATCAATTATAGCAGCCCTGATCATTACGATTCCATTGGCTGCCCAGGTAAAAAAAGGAAAAACTCCTAAAACGACTGCACCTGTTGCTGTAAAGGAAGTTTTAGATCGTAGTATTCGTCCGCAGGCAGGTCCGGCACCGGTGATTAAAATCGGTGATTACCAATCGTTTGAGTTACCGAACGGGCTAAAAGTTTTTGTTGTCGAAAACCATAAAATTCCCCGTTTATCTTATTCACTGGTATTGGATAACGATCCCGTTTTTGAAGGCGATATGGCCGGGTATACTGATTTCGCGGGTCAATTGATGCGCACAGGAACTGCCACCCGCAACAAGGATCAGATAGACGAACAAGTGGATATTCTTGGTGCCACCCTGACTACTTCAGCCGGTGGAATGTCAGCAAACTGTCTCACAAGACACAACGAATCTTTATTGGCTATTATGTCGGATCTGTTACTGAATTCCACTTTCAAAGCCGAAGAAATGGAGAAAATCCGTACCCAGACACTATCGGCACTCGAAGCCGATAAAAACGATCCTAAGGCCATTTCGGACCGGGTAAATTCAGTGCTGGTTTATGGTGTTAACCATCCTTATGGCTTAAGCGCTTCGGAAGAATCAGTCAAAAAAATCACTCTCGAAAAATGCAACGAATACTATAAAACATTTTTCAAACCAAATATTGCATACCTGGCCATTGTTGGCGATATCACTCTTGAACAGGCTAAACCTCTGGTTGAAAAATATCTGGGCGGTTGGCAACGTGGTGATGTTCCGAATGCAAAATATATGACTCCAAAAGCTCCGGCAAAAACTACGGTAGTTATGGTTGACAGGCCAAGTGCCGTTCAATCGACCATTAATGTCACCTATGCAGTTGATTTAAAACCTGGTTCGCCCGACGAAATCAAAGTGAAACTTACCAACAGCATCCTGGGCGGTGGCACATTCAGGCTTTTCAATAACCTGCGCGAAAAACACGGCTGGACGTATGGCGCTTATTCAAGCATTCAACCAGATAAACTGGTTGGTAAATTTACGGCTTCGGCCGAAGTGCGTAACCCGGTGACCGACAGTTCTTTTACCGAAATATTGGCTGAAATGAATCGCATCCGTACCGAACCTGTTCCTGATGACGAGTTGAATATGGTTCGCAACTTTATGATGGGAAATTTTGGCCGTTCGCTCGAAAACCCTTCCACTGTCGCCAATTTTGCTATCAATACTGCCCGGTATAATCTTCCCAAAGATTATTATTCAACCTACCTTACAAAACTTTCAGCCTTAACTTCTGCTGATGTTCAGCTTACAGCGCAAAAATATATACGACCCGACAATGCATATCTTCTCACTGTCGGAAAAGCGGAAGACCTGGCTCCGAAACTCAAAAAGTTTGCCAAAAGCGGCGAGGTGCTGTATTACGACATTGATGGCAAGCAATATGATCCGAGTAAAAAGCTTAAACCAGCTCCGGTTGGAGTTACAGCCGAACAGGTGATCAATAATTACGTAATTGCCATAGGTGGCAGCAAGGTCCTCAAAAAAGTAAAAGATGCGACTGTGAAGGCTAGTGCAAGCATGCAGGGACAAACCATTACTTTTGATACCTATATGAAAGCTCCTGATAAAATGTTTTTCCAGGTGGGATCAGGAGCCATGGTTTTTGCAAAACAAATTTTCAATGCAGGAAAAGGGGTTTCCACATCCCCCATGAGTGGCGAAAGCAAACCGCTTGCAGCCGATGAACTTATAATGATGAAAGAAGGTGCTCTGATTTTTCCCGAGATGTATTACAGCACCTTAGGCTATACCACTGAATTACTTGGTGTTGAAGAACAAAAAGACCAGAAACAGTTTTACAAGATTCAGGTAAATAAAGGTGGCGATAAGAAAGACACCGATTATTACGATGTGCAAACAGGCCTGAAGGTGCGCTCCGAAAGTAAGGATGCATTGACAGAATATTCTGATTATAAAGCAGTTGATGGTGTTTTATTCCCATTTACGCTGAAACAGACCATGGGACCGCAAACATTTAATTTAACAGTAACGGAAGTAAGCCTGAATACAAAATTAAAAGACGAATTCTTCGAAGTAAAATAATCAATCTGTATCGGCATATAGTAAAAAGCAGGACATTTATGTCCTGCTTTTTGTTTTTTTTGCATCAATAGTTCTCTGACAAAAGGAATAACAATCTAAATCCAGGTTACCTCACGCATTCATTAAAATGTAAACTTCTCAAAATGCAAATTACTACCTATCAATGTTTTTCATAAACTTATTTTAACCTCGGCAAACAGGTCTCCTCCCCTCTCAACGCTCCCTGAGCCAGGCTCTGCACATTTTCTTCGGTAACCAACTTGTTTAAAGCATCCCGGATCGGGCCGTATTTCTCGTGCAGCGGGCATGGATTATTTTCATCACATTGTTTGAGCCCAAATCCGCATCCACCAAATAATTTATCACCTTCTGTAGCAATAATCAGCTGTTTGAGCGACAATTCAGGCTTTTTATTATCAAAATAAAATCCGCCTCCTTTCCCTTTCTGCGATTCTATAAATCCCTGCCGAACCATCCGCTGCAATATTTTGGCAGTATAAAAGTGTGGAGCGTCAATCTGCTCAGCTATTTCGGCTACCCCCGGACGCTTACCTTCAAAGTTCTGTAACTGAATGTAAACCAACCCTCTGATAGCATATTCTGTTTCCTTATTAAACATATCTTTTCTGCTTTATATCAAATATTTAACCTCGCAAAGGTACAAATAAATGTTTAATAAATAATAAAAGACCTTTTTGTCTTTTATATGAAATTATGTATATCTTTGCCGCAAAATTAAAACGTAACAACATGTCGATTCAAACAAATACAGAACCAACGATTGGCGAAATTGTGGCCAACGATTTCAGAGCAGCATCCCTGTTTAAGGAAGCTGGCATCGATTTTTGCTGCGGTGGCAATAAAAGCCTCTCAGCAGCCTGCAAGGAAAAAGGAACAGATGTTTCCCAGTTAATTCAGCAACTTGATACATTGGCAGCAACACCTGTAAGCAGTGCACTGAATTTCAAAGAATGGGATCTCAGTTTCCTCAGCGATTATATTGTGAATACACATCACAAATTTGTTCTGAAAAATCTTCCTGAGCTTGTTTTTTATACACAAAAAATTGCCAACGTTCATGGCGATCATCACCCTGAACTTATTGAAGTAGCGTCTTTGTTTACCCGGATCAATGAAGAACTTCTGCAACATTTAAAAAATGAGGAAGAAATTCTCTTTCCTGCTATTAAAGAAGCTGAAAAAAATTCTTCATCCCAGGTTAAAGAAACCATAGTTTCTGAAATCACACGTATGCAGGACGAGCATGAATTTGCCGGCGGTGCGATGGATAAAATTAATGTACTGACTAACAATTACTTTATTCCTGAAGATGCCTGCAATACTTATCGTGTTTCGCTTAAACTGCTGGAGCAATTTGAGGACGATCTTCATATTCATGTACATCTCGAAAATAATATTCTTTACCCGAAAGCGCTGAAACTGGCTCAATAAAAACAGGATAATCATGACAACAGCAACACAAAACCTCGAAAATGATCACGTTCAGATACTTCGGCTGATCGAAGTTATGGAAAGGATTACCAAATCGGCTGATCCCAATGTGGAACACCTGGAACTTATTGTGAGAATTATCCGCGAATTTGCCGATGGCCTGCATCACGCCAAGGAAGAACAATTGCTTTTCCCATTAATGGTTAAGAAAGGTTTCTCAAATGAGTCAGGACCTGTGGCCGTGATGCTTCACGATCACGCGGAAGGACGGAATTTCGTAAAAGGAATGGCTGAGAATATTTCACTATATAAACAAGGTGAAGCAAGCGCTTTAAAAGCCATTTACAACAATACTCTGGGTTATGCTGATTTGCTAAAAAATCATATACACAAGGAGAACAATGTGCTTTTCCGTATGGCAGATAAAGCATTCACATCTGCCGAACAGGAATCGTTGCTGCTTGATTTTACGAAAGTGGAACTCAGCCGGGAAAATCAGCAAAGCAAAAGTGATTATATAGCAATGATTGACAAACTTAGCGGCATTTATTTCAGGTAACGCGCGCCATCATTAACAACATTTGTATTAAACTCAATTCCTTCTTCCCGATATTCAGGGAGTATCAACTAACCTCAACAATAAATAAAGCAAATAACTAAAACCAAAACTTATGACAACAAAAAAACTCTGGATTGCCTTTATTGCAGTCATAGTAATTTCGTTTTCCGTACTTGGATATTTCGGACGGGAAATATATCGGAAAGCCCCGCCCATACCGGCCCAGGTTGTAACTACCGATGGAACTGTTTTATTCACCGGACAGGATATTAAAGATGGCCAGAATATTTGGCAATCGATAGGTGGACAGGAAGTTGGAACCATCTGGGGCCACGGTTCATACGTAGCTCCCGACTGGTCGGCCGACTGGCTTCACCGCGAAGCTGAGTTTATACTCAATCAATATGCCATTAATAGCGATAGCATGGATTACAAAGATGTATCAGCTGAAAAACAGGCCATGTACAAAGTGCGTTTGCAAAAGGAATTACGAACCAATACTTACGATGAGGCAAGAAATGTATTTGTAGTTTCGCCTTTGCGTGCCGCAGCCATTGCCGAAGTAAGCAAACACTATGCTGGTTTGTTTATGAATGATCCGGCACTCGAAAAGCTTCGCGGATACTACGCTGTTCCTCCAAATTCAATTAAAACCGTGGACCGGATGGCTAAAATGAATGCTTTCTTTTTCTGGACTTCGTGGGCTTGTGTTACCAACCGGCCCGACAGTGATATTTCATATACCAACAACTGGCCTTCGGAACAATTGGTGGATAACAAACCTACCAGTTCGCTTATTCTTTGGACGGGTTTCAGTGTAATCATGCTGCTGATTGGTATTGGATTACTGGTATGGTATTATGCCTCCAGCAAACATGATGAAGGTATAGAAATGCTGAAACAGGATCCTTTCTTCGGATTGGTAATGACACCATCAATGAAAGCCACGCTTAAATATTTCTGGGTAGTAACCGGTTTGGTACTTGTACAGATAATAATGGGGATAGTGACCGCCCATTATGGTGTTGAAGGACAGGCCTTTTATGGCATTCCGCTGGCACAGATACTCCCCTACTCGCTTTCACGGACATGGCATGTGCAGATCGCTATTTTCTGGATCGCTACCTCATGGCTGGCTACAGGACTTTACCTGGCACCGGCAGTTTCGGGTCACGAACCGAAGTTTCAGCGTTTTGGGGTGAATTTCCTTTTCCTTGCCTTGTTGGTAATTGTGGTCGGATCCCTGATCGGACAATGGTTTGGAATTATGCAGAAACTTGGTTTAGTAACCAATTTCTATTTTGGTCACCAGGGTTACGAATATGTTGACCTTGGCCGTTTCTGGCAGGCATTCTTATTTATTGGTCTTGTTCTTT
>CAIXAQ010000060.1 GCA_903917425.1 uncultured Bacteroidales bacterium | reverse complement strand
TTAAAAAGAGCAATTAATTTTAAGTATTGTTCTGCAAAAAAGGAAATGTTCTACAAATGTTCTACAAAAAAAATCAGAATATTCAACTTTTCAAGCGAGTGCAATGGGTCTACCGGATACTTCGAGTTTTACAACAACGTAAGACTTCATCAATCACTAAATTATGAAACACCAAGCAAGATATACAACATTGCGGCCTAAAACCAGAATAACTTTTTTTGACCTTGTTATGGAGGTCAAAAAGTTATTTCCGGTTTTGACCGAGAAACAGATTATATCTTACCTTTGACCTAAAGCTGTCCTATAAATGGGGAGTCGTATACTATTTTTCGAAATAAAGCTGATATTGTTTTTCAATTTCCCGTATTTCCATATCTGTCAAATCTGCAAATTCTTTCTCCCTGGCTCTTTTGCTTAGTGTGCTGTTGTTTTGGACCAGGAAACGGATCAATAAGGCAACAGTTTTATCCGGCATCTGGAAAGTATCATCCAGCCATGATTTCATAGCTTCGTATTTTTGCAGGTAAGCAACTTCTTCCGGGATAATTTTATTGATGGTATATTCAACACATTCGAACAGGAATTGTGCTTGTTGTGTGGCATCAAAATAGCGGTAATAATCAATAGTTTCATTTAATATTTCCACATTGTTATTGCGTGTTTTCTGCCAATCGATAAACTCGAGTATGGGATGCGAATAGCTTTCAAGAACCTGGCGGTAATCAGCAATGTGCTCCAGAATGGCTGCTGATACCGGAAAGATAATTCCCTGGGGCGTATAATTCATTTTAGCCAGCAGGTGATGAATAAGGTAGCGGTGTATACGGCCATTGCCATCCACGAAAGGGTGAATAAATACAAAGCCAAAAGCAATTTCGGCTGCTGTGAGCACGGGATGAAATTGTACGTCCTCGAGTAGTGAAGCCGTCTGGATCAAGCCAGAAGATAAAGTTTCCAAATCCTGCCAACGTGCTGAAATATGCTCAGGAATAGGTTCGCCGCTGTTGCGATCGTGCTCGCCGACAAAACCGCCTTCAATACGGTAACCCATGGTAACAAACCGGCTGTTTTCGATAACAACCTGCTGAAGATGGAGCAGTTCTTCTTTCGAAAGCGGTTTGCTGCCAGCCTGTCCGATGGCTTTACCCCAACGTACAGCGCGGTTTTGCGTAGGTGTTTCACCCTCGATGGTAAACGAAGCTTTCGAATCCTTCAACAACAGAAATGCCGAAGTGCGAAGCAGAATATCCTTATGCACTCCCTGGATTACATCGTTGGTTTTTTGAGAAAGGTTAGCCTGGATATAGCCTTCCAGTTTAGCTGTTTTATAAATGAGCGGGCAAAAGTTAACTGTTCCTGGCAAATTGTTACGGATGCGGTGGCGTGCTGAGTTGATGCTTTTGCTGCTTATGTATTGCAGTTTGTCGTCAATCAGTTCAACATAATTTCCTTCTTTTAAATTGGGCAGATCCAGTGAGGTTTGCATCAACCACTCGTAAAGGAACCATATTTTTCGGGTGTATTGACTCAAAGGCTCACTTTGCACCATGCTTTTTACAGTGGAAACTTCGATTGTTTCAAATAGCTTTTTGAAGAACAGCAGGTTGATCCCTTCGTACTTTATGGCAAACACCAGATGACCGTATAACGTGTCCGGCGGCTGGTGGCGGGGAGTTAGAATATGCCATCCCGGCGTTTTGTACACCCTGTGTTTTTCGCTGATAAGGCTTAGTTGTGACTGCAAGGGTACAGGTAATTGCAGACTATCAATCAGGGCACCATAACCCACCAGTATTCCGTTCTCAGGCGGAATTAATCCGTGAAAAACGGTTATTTTTTGTGAAAAATGTTTATTATCCATCATATTTTGTGAAAAAAAGGTAGTACAAAGATATGTGAAAAATGATTATTAATTGTGAATAATGATTATAAAGTTATGTATATTATGAAATATGTTTATTTTAAGGCAAAAGTAAGGCAGAATGCTAGCAAAACATCTTTTGCAGCAATCCTTTTTTATATAGTACCGTTTTCTGTATTTGCAACTGGCAATGGCTTATCTTTTCGTCGATGGCTGACAGGAAATTGGCGATTTTGGTTTGCTCGGCCAAAGTTGGCAAATTAATGTTTAGAATCTTCAGTTGCCCCCCTGTAATCAATGGTTGTCCAGAACCAAACACTTATGAATTTAGGTTGTAATCTAATGTGAAATAGAATATATAGACAATACTTATTTTATCCTTTGCTTGAATGATTAATGTATTATCTGTTACACAAAATTCATTTTCCCAGGAATTTATCGGCCCTGTTTTCGGCATTTTGCCGCAGGTTGTAATAATATAATGGAATGTCGAAAATGTGGTAAACCCCTAAGCCAATACCACCTGAAATGGTAGCCATGGCGGTGTCGTTCACGCTGTTGCATATTAAAACACCTTGTGCAGGATCGATACAGGCATCGGCGAAATCAAGCACTTTCTCATAATGGATCAGGGTGTTGTCAGGCATATAGGATCCCAGGCTTTCAGAAGCCGGGGCCGGGGTTGCGTCCCTTTTCCAGTTGATGGGGTTGATCACCAGTCCTATATTGTTTGCCACTACTATATTTGTTCCCGGAACCACCTCAGGTGACTGTGTGTTGTAGGAGATGATTACACCCGTGTCGTCAGGGCCTTCGGCAAACTTCAGGTGTTTATTAGCTGCCATGAAATCAGTAGTAACCGGGTAACCTATAACATAAGCTGCAATCATGCGTGAGTAAACTTCAGGATGGCTGGCCATGTATTCGGACAGCAAAATCAACATGACATTGGCTCCCTGCGAATGACCGGCAAGGATAAACGGGCGGCCGTTATTGTAATGATTGATGTAGTAATCAAATGCTGCAACAACATCCTTTCC
>CAIXAQ010000059.1 GCA_903917425.1 uncultured Bacteroidales bacterium | reverse complement strand
GTAAAAGAAGAAACGAAAAACCGACGCATCCGTTTCAGGGGGTGCGTCGGTTTTTTATGTTTTTACATGCGAAACGCTTATTCCCGTTCGGGTGCCTTCGACGATTTGCTTATCATCACAAGTTGAACGACAGCATATACATAGTGCCCCCATACACCCAGAAGCATAATTATAAGCGTTATCACCATCCATAGCGGCGCAATGGGAGTCCACAACTCACGTGTAGGACGATCGGGGCTGATAAGGTATTTGTGCAGTCCCCAGTTGTTTGCAGCCGATCCCTGAACGGTGCCGAAAATATCATTTTCCTCTATCGAAGCTACCACGGTCAGGTTTCCCAATGAATCGCCGATGATGGTATTAGGGAATTCGGCAGTTCCTGTACCCGTTGAATCTAAGGTGATTTCAGCGATTTTCAGCATACTGAACATTTTTGGGACTGATACAAATACCGTCCCTTCGCTTATCGGGCTATCCTTCCCATCTCCGCTTAACTGTGTGGCTTCCACTTTCACATAGCGGATTGAATCCTCCTCGTAAAATGAAACTACCAGTTTTGCCGGTTTCAGGCTGAACTCGCCTTCCGATGCTTCGAATTTGCTGTTTCCTTCGTACACGGCTTTTAACGAAAGCATCTGCTGTTCGCTGCGCAGGTATGAGTTGCGTGCAGGAATTTTCAGAACGGCAGTTCCGTGAAAATCGGTCTTGGCCGTGCCTATCTTTAAATCGCCGTCTTTTTCGACTGAGTAAAACGTTACAGGTGCATTTGCCAGGTTTGTACTTCCACTTTCGTGTTTCACGCTGACGATGCATTTTAGCTGAATGCTATCATCCGATGTGCTTATACAGGCAAACCGGATAACGGTGCTTGCCGGTGCGGTAGTGTCGGCAGCAGCTTGGACAGTTCCCTGCATCCATCCCGTTACCAATATGACAACAAGTAAAATTCCTGATTTTATCCTTTTCATAAAAAAAATCTTTAAGTCTGATTATCAATGAGCTTTATACAATACCCTTACATCAAATGAAGATCACCGGGTTGTTCTGGTTCTTCTTTCAGATCGGAGACTTGAACGATGGGAATAAGTTTTGACCCAATGGTGAAAAGCAGACAAAACATAGCAGCACCGGCTGCCGTCAGGGCCCATTCAACCCAGGTGGCATGGTATAATTGCCAGGCAGCGCGTGCATCCTGTATAGGAAGGTATGGCGTTTCGAGTGTAGGAACTACAATCAGGTAGCGGTTAATCCACAAAGCAATAACCACAATAACCGCGGCTATGGTTATGTTGTTGATGGTGCGGAGTTTCCTGAAACCAACCACAATCAAAGGAACAAGTACCCCGACATAGTTGGATAAGATAAACAGGTTAAAGTAGTTTTTCAACAATACCTGTATGAGTTGTTCATCATTTTTTTCTGATCCATACCATTTTGTCAGGTATTCGCTGAAAGTAAAGTACCCGAAAAAAGCGCCGAGAACCAGCATGATAACTCCTACGTTCACAAAGTGCTGCAGGGTGATGTGCTCCTCCAGGTGGTATGCTTTCCTGAAAACGTACATGGCAACAATAAGTACTCCTGTTCCTGAATACACGGCAGCGATTACAAAATAAGGTCCGAAAATGGTGCTATGCCAGCCTGGCTGAAGTGTAACACTGAAAATCCATGCCAATACAGAGTACACGATGATGGCAATCGCGATAACCATACCTGCCATAACATCAGTGGCTCTCTTAAGCCTGAGTTGCTGATCCGCTGTTCCTGTATAACCAAGTGCCAGTATTTTGTACATTTTTTTCTGCCATTGTGGAACTTTGAGTTCGGTAAAATCGCGCATTTTTCCTAAATCGCGCAGCAATGCAAGGTATAGGAATAAAAGACATCCGAAGATATCGGTCGAGATAGCAATTACGTCCCAGGTAATAGGCGACTGAATGCGGCCGAAAAGAATGAGGTTGGGAAGGCGATCGAGGCGGCCAACGCACAACATGATAAAGCAGGGACCTATCAAAAGTGAGATGATAGTGATGAACTCAGCCATGCGGATGATGGGTTTGCGCCATTCGGAATGAAAGAGGTGCAAGGTGCCCGAAATAAGCGCTCCTGCGTAGCTGATACCCATGAAAAAAATGAAATTCACGATGTATACTCCCCAAACCACGTTGTCGCGCATACCGGTAACGATATGTCCGCGCGATACCTGCCAGTAAAGGGCAAACCATCCGTAACATATCACGACACACAGGAAGGCGATCCAGAGTTTGCCGAATTTGCTTGTGCGCTCAATCTGGGGAGCGAATTCCCTTAATAATTTATCCGAATTTACTGTATCGCTCATTATTTGGCCTCCTTACTAATTTTAGCATTTTTCACATAAGGCGTATTGTCATACCTTTTCAGGGTTTCCTCATCGAGTCCGTCCAAACCGCGTTCAACCGGGAACTGCCTGTCAACCGGCGGCAGATAATAAACGTTCGGTCGGGTTCCCAGGTTATCGAGGTACCTGTAACCTGAGCGGTCGCGGATCAGTTCGCTGAATTTAAAAGTTTCGGTGCCATTGGTAACAACGTCTTCGTCGATATCACCAAAATAAATTACTCCCATCGGGCAGGCCTGTGCGCAATAAGGTAATTTTCCTTCCCGGGCCAGGTCGGGACAGAAATCGCATTTGGAAACGGTTCCTTCAACACCCGGAACACTTTTTTCGGGTGAATAGGGTTGGTCGATATCATATGCTTCATCGGGTTTCCAGGCAAATACACGGGTCGAGTATGGGCATCCGGTCATACAGAATTTACATCCTATGCAACGTTCGTTATCAATAAGTACGATTCCGTCGGTTCGCTTGTAGGTTGCACCTACCGGGCAAACACTCACACACTGAGGATTGTCGCAATGGTAACAGGGTTTCGGGAACCAGTAAGGCGCAGTTTTTTCGGAGTCCTGCATCAGGTAAACCTTCATGAATTCCGTTTCTTTCGGCAGGTTATGGCCTTTCTGGCATTCTTCGACACATTTACGGGCGTTTTTACACCTGGCAAGGTCAATCACCATCACAAACTTACGCCCGGGAATACCCTGGTGTGATTCTTTGCGGCCAACAGGGGCCTGGGTCAGGAAGTTTTTATCCACTTCCATAACTTCACCTGTGGTAGTAAGAACCTTTATTTTTTCCCCGGATTCTCCTGAAGCACTTTTGCCCGTTACTAACAAAGCTCCGGTGGCAACTGTACCTGCACCTGCTAATATTCCCAATTTGAGGAAATTTCGCCGCGAATTGTTGTCGTCCTTTTTATCGTTTTTCAAAGTAATTCATTTTAAGTTCTGTAACGAGGTACTGATTTTCGATTCCTTTTAACCGGAATGACTTCTTTTAGTGTGATTCGTGAAAACCGGTTATCATGCTTTTAAAATTGCTGACAAAAGTGGCTCCGATAGTGCAGAAATAGATATGAATAAGCATAAAAAAGGATACGAAGAAACCAAGAATTACATGGAAGAAGTCGTTGATTTTTAGTCCGCTGCCTCCCATAATTTTGGTTAAAACAAACTCGGGATACAATAAAGCCCAGCCGGTAACTATTACAATGGGAACAAGAATAAACATGGCTGCAACATACGTAAACTGTTGTAACGGATTGAACTTGCTTTCCTTTGTTACCGGGAATGGCGGTTTTTCATGTTTGAAAATCCCGAAAGTATAATAGGTGAATTGTTTTATAAGCCTTTCCATGAGTCCTTTGAACGAAAGTTTGTAATACTTTCCATTGGGGGTTGTAATAGTGCCGAAAAGAAACCAGCAATAATTGATGGTGAGCAGTATTCCGCTGAAGTTATGCATGGTAACAGCAATATCGAAGCGGATGAACGGATTTGCCGGGTTGGTGTATTGCATGCTTACACCGCTGATGATGAGCAGTATGATTAAAATAGCATTAAGGCCGTGCCACAACCTCAGCCATACGGGATATAGATATATTTTTCCTGACATTATTTCTTGCGTTTTAGTATTCTGAGTGAAGCATGAATTAGGATGCCGGCGGCAACACAACCGAACATGATAAGGCTAAGTATGCCAAGATAGTAATTCCGGTTTGCACCGATTACATATCCTTCGTTCATAATAACCCCGTTATAAAAACCGGCTTTGCTGCGGCCTTCCTGTACTTTATATTTATACAGGGAAGCCATAAGAATCGAATTGGTCGAATGACATTCAACACATCGCCTAACGGCTTTTGCTTTTGGCTGTATGTTGTGGGCAACCAGTATGGAGTCGTTGGTGCGGGCATGGCATTCGATGCAACGGACATTTTTGAAATGCAAGGCCTGGTTAGGCAACCACTCGTGCTTTTTTAAGATATTTGGATTTACCTTGTCGGTAAGCATCTGGTAATTGCTGATATCGGCATGACAATTCAAACAGATTGCATTGTCGTAAGCCACAATATCTTTGATTTTATCGTTGGAGCGGACACTTATTTTGTAGGAATGCGGGTTGTGGCACATCCAGCAGTTAAAATCTTCGCTATGCTTGGTCGAATGTACACTTTCGTGAAATTCAGCTTCTATTTTTTCGAATTGGAATTTGGCGTAGGTTTCGTCTCCGCCATGGCAATCAATACAAACATATTTTGATTCCATCCGCAAATTACCGGCATGCGGGAAAGTGCCGTATTCTTCTGAATGGCAATCAGTGCATTTAAATGTCTTATGGTTTGAATCGTAAAATTCAGTCCGGTTAATAATAGTCTCGATGTACATCCGTTTAGTAACTTCAGTACCTGATTCAGGATTTAAGTATTTATATTTCGATTGCCCATGGCATTTAAGACAATTCTCGTTGAAGGCAATCGTTTCTTTTTTGGGCTTGTTTTGTGCCTCAGTAGTTAACGACAGCATCACTATCATGAAAACTGCCAGACAAACAGAAACAGGGACTTTTATGAAAATGCGGGAAAAAAGGGATATCATCTTAGTAAAATTAGTAGAACAGCTTGCCTTTTACGCAAAAAAAAAGAAAAGGGTGTTCTGAAATCTGACAGAAACACCCTTTTCTACGTTTTAAATTATTTTTTCAAA
Organism: uncultured Bacteroidales bacterium; assembly: GCA_903917425.1. Classification (GTDB taxonomy): domain Bacteria; phylum Bacteroidota; class Bacteroidia; order Bacteroidales; family UBA4417; genus UBA4417. Next base: position 2,956 of record CAIXAQ010000059.1, on the reverse strand, counting down.
GTACGGATGAAGCCAATAACAGCCCATCTGTCGTTTTCGTTGAGGATTTTTTTCTCGAAATTTGGCATTTCGTCACGTCCTATAAACGACATGTAATAAAGATCGCCATCCGAGTTAGCCTGGAATTTAGCATCGGAAAAATTACCCGTGCTTGTTTTCAGGTTGGCAGCTTTTGGTCCATCGCCTAATCCTTTGGCTCCATGGCACGATTTGCAATGTTTGTTGAAAGTTTCCTTGCCAACACCGGCAATGGAAGGATCACCGGCTTTAACGGTGCTTTTCATAGCTTTGTACTTTGCAGGTACCGTCCATGGTCCTCCGGCTTTTTGAGCCATTGCCATATTTGCAGTTACAAATAGAATTGCAGTGCAAATGATTGCGAAAAATTTAACTGAGTTTTTCATTTTGTTTTTGTTTAATTGGTTATACTTGTTTGATTGCAAAAAATAGTCCAAACGATAGTTTAATAGATTAAAAATTCCAAAGGCGGGTAAGGTTGAATCCTATAAGGATGCCTCCCTGGAAAAAGTCATTTTTATTCCACATAATATCTTCCTGGGGTAAGATTCCCTTTGCGGATGCAAGGTAAATCTGGAAAGCATGGGTACTGGTCGATATTTCAACACCAACAGTAAGGTTTGGCTTGTCGTAAATAACTGTCTTGTCGCTGATTTTCTTGTAGTCTTTTATTCCTGTTAGGTCTAAAGGAAAATCGCCGGCCACAATCAATGAAGTTTGTGGTGTGAATTTATATCTTCCTGCGAACGATACTGAAATCCTGTCGTGGTTATAAACTGAATCAACGCAGTTGTAGTGAGTGAATGCACCTGCAACCTGTAATGAAAGGTGATCATCGAACCTGCGCGAAACTACCAACTGTGTGAAATACGACATTCTGTTGCTGAACTTATAGCTTTTAGGATTGATAGTATCGGGCGTAAGATCCCATTTTGTGCTTGGATTGCCATCAACGGCAACAACTTCGTACAACATTACGGTAACAGGGATGCTGTTCGTGCGGGTTTGCTCAATTATTCTGTATTTCAATTGAAGATCCTGTAATTTGTTGGTTTTCGTGGTTCCCAATCCAACAGTAAAGTTATCCAATATACTGTAATTAAGGCCAAAACGGATATTTGCTGCACCATAGATACCATAAATATCGTGGATGCCGTTTTCGATGATTCCAAAACGGTGCTGAAGCACAAATTCGAGTGTTCTGGATGGCTGAACAGTAGTGGTGGCATTGTCAAAAAGCAATCCACTCTCAAATGCCGGTCTTACAGGTTCTGCTTTTGGAGTTTCTTCAACCATCGTCGAATCCTGTGCAACTTCTTCCTGCGCAATTATTCTTGTTTGTATCGCAATAATCGCTAATAGCGTCAAAGCGCTGTATTTAAGTGTCTTATATATATGTTTCATTGTCTGTTTTTATTTTTATGTGATTAAAACTAACCTTAATCGTTTTTTGCACCTGCAAAAATCCAACGGTACAACAGATCGAGCTCAGCACTCGTAACATTGCCGTAACTAACCATGCTTCCGCCAGGAGCGCAAACAGTATAGAGTTCGCTGGTTTCCGGACTATTGGCTGTTACAAAAGCTGGAACTACAGCTGCATAGGATTGTCCGGCAACAAGGTTAGGTGCGAGGCTTCCTGCGTGACAAGAAACACATTTGGCAGTAAAAAAAGGCTGAACATCCTGCGAATAACTGATAGTATCGTTAGCAGGAGGTGCTGGTTTTGGCGGTGCAGGAACATTATAATCATATTCACAGGCAGTTAGCAGTGCAAGCAGTGTGCCTGAAAGGAATAATAATCGGAGAAATCTCTTTTTCATTGGTGCTTTTTTTAGGTTTTATTTTCGGTTAGCTGTTTTGGTTTTGACTCAACTACTGTTTTTTAAATAACAGTACAAAGGAATACTTTTTGAATGAAATAGTTAGTATATAAAATATGATTGTTTGACAATAATATTTTGATACTTATCACTAGATATATTGATATATGTCATTATCTTTGTAGCCGTTTGAAATACATCTTGATAGGACGAAAGTCCGTTTTTTAGGTTTTAAAACATTCAGTATCATTTAAATAAAAATAGGTGAACCAACATACTCAATACTCAAAAGGATGCGCAGCCTGCCAGGATCGTACTGATATTTTCGGTGGTCTTTGTCAGTCGGAACTGAATCAGATTGATGATAAGCGTATAGAAGTGCATTTTAAAGCAGGAGAACTGATTTTTAAACAAGGAACGCCGAATATGCATTTCCTCTGCTTAACACAGGGCAAGGTGAAAACATATATCGAAGGATATAACAATAAAAATTTGATTCTCGGTGTTGTAAAACCCGTTGAGTACATTCTGGGTCCCGGTATTTATGCTGACCAGATGCACCATTTTTCGGCCATGGCGATTGAGGATTCGGTAGCTTGCCTTGTCGATTTAGTCACTTTTAAAAGTCTGATCCGCACCAATGCTGATTTTGCTGAAGATTTTCTAAAGAAAGTGAGCCTGCAATCAATTAATAATTACGAACTTTTTATCAGCCTTACCCAAAAGCAGATGCCCGGCCGTATTGCCGATGTTTTATTGTATTTAAAAGATAAGGTTTACGAAACCAATCCATTCCATACTACGCTTTCGAGGCAGGACCTGGCCGATATGTCAGGGATGTCGAAGGAAAGTGCTATCCGCATCCTCCGGGAATTTAAAGATGAAAACATTATACAGGTGAATGGAAATGACTTTGAGATATTAAATGCAGATCATTTAGTCAAAATCAGCCAGACAGGGTAGTGCAGGATTGGAAATACACGATTCAATCGAAACTGATATAAATTTCATTAATTCAAAGTTTAAAAAGCAAAAAGCAAAATTCAAAGTTCAGTGCAATCGGCCACTATGGAAATTTGGAAGAGGAATTCTGACGAACACATGTATCAGGTCTG
>CAIXAQ010000058.1 GCA_903917425.1 uncultured Bacteroidales bacterium | reverse complement strand
TTTTTATGGCATCACCCACAACCAGGGTCAAAGGACCTGCAGGTGCCAATGTTAATGTAACCGGAATTAAGTAAGGAGTTACAACGACATTAGTCGTATTGGAAGTGTACTGCTCGTTGTTGTTGGCATAAGATGAAACCACCCTCATTTCCAAAGTATAAGGAGCTTTTATGTCGCCAAAACCAAAAACAATTTCATTCAGTTCTTTTGCCGTAAACGAAGTGCTGCTCACTCCTTTCACTGTTCTGCTAACCGGTTTTACAAACTTATGACCCGCCGAATCTATCTGAACAATAAACTTTTGATTTATTGAATCGGTAGAATAATTGGGCCAGGTCCAGTTCACGGTAAGTGCTGTCTTATTTGAATCGGCCACAACTGCGGTAACTGAAGGAACGTTAGTTGACACCACAGTTCCGTTTCCTGCCAGGTAAAGAGGCAAATCCCCTTCTTTATTGCAAGCCGTGAAAACCATCGCGCTAACAATTGTTACAAGTAGAAATTTTACTATATTTTTCATAATTATTTTTTTTAAGGACGAAAAAATGTGTTTACGCTGGTTCTACGAAGTATTTACCGCGCTGGAAATCAACAGTAATTTTATATTTACCCGAGGCAGCCGGTGAAGGGAATTGAGGATCGGAATTCTCTTTCTTGAAATCACCACCCGTTACAACCTTACCATCAATGGCATGATATTGTTGTTCCCAATCTCCATTAATCTGTATTAACTTATACCCGTTAGCACCGCCTATCAAATCGATTGTTAATTCGTAGAGAGTTTCCGATTTCCTGGTAAATTTTTGTGTTACATCATAAGGTGAAGGAAGTGGATTGGTCCAGGCTGAAGCTACTGCGCTGCCAATAATCCATAAATTGCCTGAAGCCGGAGGTGTAACTTTTGGAGGAATCGCATAAGGTTTAACAGTGTATTTCATTACATTTGAATACAACGGGGCAGAATTATTTGCCATTGTTGATTTAACCCTAATGTCAAGATTGTGGTTCATGCCTGGCTTCAAAACCAATTGATTAAGCAGGTAATCATTCAGTGAAGCTTGTGTAAGAGTCAATACTAACTCCATGCTTATTGCCAGCTCTTTCTTGTTGGGGTTTGTAAAATTTGCACCTGTAGTATCAATTTCCAGCACATAATTTACATTTTGCGAGCTAACACCGGTTGTAAACATGTAATTTGGATTGGTCCAGGAAAAAGTAACAGCTTCGTCGGCCGCGGTGGCATATGACAAGTTAATAACTGTTTTGTTGGCAGACAGAACGGGAGCAGTTCCTCCTTCAAGATAGTTTTTTTTCTCATCTTTATCACATGACCAGATTAATGTGGTCAGCACGAAAAAGATCATGAATTTAAATATGTTTTTCATGTGAATTCTTTTTTAGAGGTTTACGATTAATATCCGATGTTCTGAGTCAGGTTTGGATTCGACGTTATATTGGCAACAGGAACAGGGAAAATATTATATTTATTATCCACTGCAGTACCGGAAGCAATTCCGCCTTTCCAAGGCCACAAATAGGCCGATGTTGTCAACATGCCATAGCGTATTAAATCGGTGCGGCGGTGGCCTTCCCAATATAGTTCACGGGCACGCTCATCGAGTAAACTCTGGAGTGTAAGGTTGGGTGAACCAAATGGTGCAGCACCAGCCCTGGTCCTGATAAGGTTTACGTAATTGAGCGCTGTTCCTGCATCACCGGTAGTAGCGCCCCGAAGCACTGCCTCAGCATAAACAAGGTACATTTCGGATAAGCGGAAAATCGGGAAATCGATATCAGCATAGGTCTTGGTGGGATCGCTTGTACTGCCCTTATCCGAACGTTTGTTAACGTATTTCTTGATATGAAATCCTTTATTGAAATCGCTTACATCAGCCAGCGTAAGAATATCTCCCTGTGCAGAGGTTCCTTTAAATTTTGAAGTGTAAAAGGCATTTCCCCTGAAATCTGCCACAGTATCAATATTTCCGGAGCCATCTTTCGGGAATTTATCGCCCAGAGCCTTGGTAGCCCTGTAACCATACCATCCCCCTGTAACACCATAATCAGCGGCGTCGTCGCCTGAAGCGGAATGGACAAAGAATGTTGTGTTACCATAAGCCTGACCTCTCAATCCATCGCAGTTGATGGCCCATATGATATCATTGGTGCACTTGTCGTTATCAGCCATGAAAAGCTTGAAATAACCGGTTTGTAATGAATACCCGGCATCAATTACTTTTTTGGCATAGGTAGCAGCATCATTATAGCGGGGCTTGCCTGTGTAAACAGCAGCATTCAGGTACATACGTGCCAATAAGGACCAGGCGGCAGCCTTATCAACGTGCCCGTAAACTGTAGATTTCGGTGTTGCTAAATCGCCGTCGATTGCTTTGAGTTCGCCTTCAATATAAATAAATAAGCTGTCACGCTTGATTTCGCGTGGAAGGAATGTTCCTATACCATCAGCTTCGGTTATAAAGGTTGATTTGCCAAACAGATCCATCATGACCCAATAGTTGAAGGCCCGTAAGAAACGAACTTCGCCCCTTGATTGTTTTATTTCGGAAGCAGCAGTGCCTGTTATACCTCTACCTGCTACTTTATCATCTGTTGATTCGCGCAGGTATTCATTAATGAGAGTAATGTTATAAATCGGGCGGGCATAAATTCCTCTGATGAAAGGATCGCTGCTGGTCCACTTCAGATCATGAAAATCGTGTATAGTTTGGTCGTTCCAGCTTACAATTGCCTCGTCGGTCGGGAGTTCCTGGCAATTGTAAAACATACGGATAAAAGCTATCTGCGATCCTTCATCCAAACCACGAATATCCGGTAAGTCGGAAGGACCCTTATTACCTGTAGTCGATAATCCGCCATAGGTCTTGGCAAGAACGGCTTTATACCCTTCGGCAGTAGAGTATGCAGTTTCAGGAGTAAGTTCATTCTGGGGGAACAAATCCAGATTTTTTTTACAGGATGCTGCAACTATTATTACAGCACATGCAAAGAATACTTTTATAATTGTTCTGTTTTTCATAAAATTCGTTTGTTAAGGTTAAAAATCAAGGTTAAATCCTATAGAGTATACCCTTGGTCGTGGATAAATAACATTATCAACACCAGTTGAGCTGGCATTCTCAGGGTCTAATCCGGAATATTTCGATATAACGAAAAGGTTCTGAATACTTGCTGTTATGCGCAATTGCGAGGTCCTGTTCTTAAATACTTTTCCTGCATCATATCCAAAGTTAACATTGTCGAGGCGGAAGAAAGAGGCATTCTCGACATAGTAATCTGACAGGTACTGCATGTTTTGGAAGTTTGTATTCTCATAATCCATCGATACATTTCTGATGTAATTCAATGGATCCTTCATAGCTCTGCCTGTACCATTGTTCGAATTAAAGTTGTTGTACAAATAATTGCCAACCATGGCATGCCCTACAATACCCATACTCCATTTCTGATAGGTGAATGAAGTATTCACCCCAAACATGAAATCAGGTGCAGGTTTTTTATAATAGTACTTGTCGGCCTCATCAATTTTGCCGTCCCTGTTCATGTCTTCGTACAAACCTTCGATAGGCGCTCCGGTAGTCTTATCATAAACTTGTTTGTAAACAAAGAAGCTGTAAGGAGCATATCCTACTGTAAACTTTCCGATATTGTTCCCGGTTCCCCCGCTGATGCGGCTGACATCTATTCCGGTAAAGCTAGGATCATTGTTTTTCAGCAGGTTAGTAATTTTTGTTTCGTTGTATGTTACGTTGAAACCAAATTCCCATGAAAATTTATCTTTTTGAATAGGAATAGTGTTTATAGCAAACTCAGCTCCTTTATTTTCCATATTACCAACATTGGTTACCAACAGAATGTCGAAATTAGCGCCGGGAGCAATGGGTACTTCACTCAAAAGGTCTTTGGTCTTTTTCTGGTAAATATCAATAGTTCCGGAGATCCTGCCGCTGTAGAATGCGAAGTCTAACCCTATATTGGCTGTGTTGGTGGTTTCCCATTTGATGTTGGCATCGTAAGCTGAAGGGCGAAGGAAAGTATAGTAGCTGGATCCAAACTGATATTGTGCTGTAGGTTCACTGTAGCTATAACGGGCCATATACGGATAGTAGTTTCCTATATCCTGCTGTCCGGTAACTCCCCAGCCTAAACGCAGTTTTAAATCAGTCAGAACTTTATTGTTTTTGAAAAATTCCTGGTTTATTCTCCATGCCACAGCAACAGCCGGGAAGTAACCAACCCTTGTGTCGGGCGAAAACTTGGAACTTGCATCGCGACGCACCGAAGCCGTCAACAGGTATTTCTCGTTGTAGGTGTAGTTAACCCGGCCCAGGTACGATTCGAGGCGATATTCAGGTTTGTCG
>CAIXAQ010000057.1 GCA_903917425.1 uncultured Bacteroidales bacterium | reverse complement strand
ATAATTAAGCATTTGGAAATTAATAATGTGCTATGGTGAAGAAAATCTGTTTTCATTGATTTTTAAACTTGACAAGTTGAACTCAAAAAAAAGAAAACTATAAAAAATGACGGATGAAGTACCTATAAAAACCGGATAAAATTATGAATATGAGATCTAAAGCCTGGATTTACATATTGTCCATCATTATAACCTTATCGGTTTTTTGTTGTACGAAGGAAAATAAAGATGAACCTCTGATCCTGCCTCCAAACACGATGGCTGATATTGACAGGAATATTTATAAAACAGTTACCATTGGCTCACAAGTATGGATGGCTGAGAACCTTAAAGTTACACATTATCGGAACGGCGAACAAATCCCCTCATTAAAGCAAATCTCATGGCAGGGCACAGAGGAAGGGGCATGTTGTAACCTAAATGATCATCCAGGCAATAATGAGACATTTGGTAAACTTTATAACGGATTTGCAGTATTGGATAGTCGCAATATTGCCCCGGATGGTTGGCATATACCATCAAATACTGAATGGTTTGTATTAATAGATTATTTGGGTGGTCAAATGGTGGCCGGGGGTAAATTGAAAGATACAAGCCTCAATTGGATGCAGCCTAATATCGGAGCCACAAATGAAAGCGGTTTTACTGCCTTGCCGGGAGGTTGCAGGGCTTTCGATATGTTAGTTGATCACGGAGCATATTATAGCGGATTTTGGTGGTCAAGTACTGAACACGATTCGAAAAATATTCATTACCTGCAATTAAACAATTACAACGCACGGACAAGTAATTTGTCACATAATTGTTCTAAACAACAAGGTTTATCAATACGCTGCGTAAAGGATTAATATTATAAATCTTTTGCCATACACCTGTCACAAACCAACCTATTTTCATTGTAATATTCTGATCTCGCTCCGGAATCTTTAACCATGAATTTCTTTTTGCACCTCAAGCACTTCGCCTCGTAGGTCAGGTTATTTATTACAAACGTTATACTTAGCTGGTATGACAATTCCTGAATAGCTTGATTCAGCAGGCTGATTTGCTCATCAGATAAGGAATTATGCCTTTGGGTAACATTGTATAGGAATTTTGGGGAGAAGCCAAGCATTTGAGCAATACCCTTTCTGGTTATCGGATAGAGCCTGAAAAAATCCTCAATTATCATAGTGTTTATATTGATAAACAAATTTACGGAATAGTGAATTTTGTGTCCTTAGGGTTAATAACTTTTTTGGGGAAAGATGCAAAAGCCCGCAACCTAAACAAAGTTTCCCCCAACATGATTAAACCCCGGCGTGAGAGTACCTTGCCGGCCATCATGCCTCGTGGAGTGGGTACCGGGGGGGGGTAAATTATTACAGCTTATCATTTTGCATAGACCAGTTTATCTGTTGAAAGCCTTATCATATCTATACATCTAAGCGATCAAAAAAGCGTACCTGGCTAATACGAGAAATCTAATACTCAAGAGGTGGTATCAGAAAATGACAAAAAATAGTTTTTCCCGTCTCATGTAACCCATATCAGGAAAGGGTTTAAGCTGAATTTTTATTAGGAAGCAGAAAAATAATTCACATTTCATGTTCACCCATCAAAGGACCACACCCCTATCTGACCCACTGAGATTAACAGATTGAATCTTGGCCTAAAACCCAGCAAAGGCTTGGTATCTAAGGGTTATGCAATTAGAATCAGAAAGGCGGTTTGTCTAATACGCCCAAGTTCAGTAACGGCCTGCCCTTGATGAAATACAAATATCATATTCAGGTACAAGTTTTTATGTATGTCACGCAAACATCATATTCCTGGTTAGTTTCGATTTTATTGCCCACTAAAACCTGGCACAACACTGATCATCTTTGAAATATTCAGGCTCTTATCAGAATCACTATTTTTGTTCTATTGCAAATGGAACGAAAATTACCTGGCTGGATTAAGTTAATTGAGTGAATCAGACACAACACTTTGGTAACAGAATGGATGGCAGAATACCTCAAATTAGTTTGGTTAAAGTGGCATAAATTCACTTTTCCCGTTTTTTTGTACCTCATTTGTACCTTATCAGCCTAACTAACTGATTTATAATACCATTTACTTTCTGTATCGGAAAATGAAAATAAAATACGTATCTACCCAAACCCGGTACATGAATGGATTAATGTAAGGTTGCCTGCCCAACTTGATTACAAAGTTCAAATTCAGATATTTAATTCAAGTGGAATATTGGTAAAAGAAGTCGAAAATAGTCTTTTCACCCAGGTAAATATTTCAGGTTTTCCTGCAGGTCTATATTTTATTCATTTGAGAAATCATCCCGGACCAACTCAAAAGTTTGTTAAACTATAGCGAATATAATATTCAATTTGAAACTGGTACTATTTGATAGATGGCCAACATAAAACAATTCCTCGATCTTAAAAAAGTCTGCACTCCGGAACAAACGCAGAAACTTTCTCAGATTTATTCTGAATTGTATGGTTTTAAGTCTATTCCCTTCTGGTAGAATGTAATCTCAAGATAGGAAACTCTTCAGCCTCCTAACTTCGGTCCTTTAACAAAAAGGAAAGTCAAATTCATTCAATTCGTGACAAAACCTCAAATTCTTTGTTTTTTTCGTTACGCTTTTAATAAAACCAAAAACCCTGAGCTTTAAGTTTAAAGTTCAGGGTTTTTAGGTGATACAGATTATCGGATCATCTTTATTATTTGATAATCAATTTGTTGGAATAATATTTATCGCCATTCAGTATCCGGATCATATATACTCCCGATTGGAGATCGGCTGTGTTTATTTTCATATGCTGGTCAGAAATCAGTATTTGCTTTAGTAACTTACTGTTAAGGTCGTAAATCTCTATTTGGGAATTCCCATCGATAGAACCCTTAAAATCAAGGTTCACGAAGCTGGAAGCTGGATTTGGATAAGTACTGAAAATATTTTTGTCTGCCTGGAGGCTGTTTAAGCCCATATTTGCGCCAAATCCCATGTTATCCCAATAATAGGTTTTTTCGCCGGCTGCAGCCCCGGTGGTTCCAAAGTTGAAGAAAATGGAAGCTTTGTTGTAGGAATAGCCAAAGTTTATCGCGGCTGTTCCGGCAGCCTGGTTGCTAAAGTTAAAAATCAAAGTCTGCCATGCGGAAGCCACGGTAGTAAGCGCTTCGGTTTCCACACTTTTGGTAGGGTCGTTGGAAGCTTCCACTTTCAGTCGAATGGGCGTACCCGCGGTGGGCGACCAAACTTTAACACTCATACTTGTAGACCCGGCAGCAAATGGGATTGGAGTAGGAAAGCCTACTGCGCCACCAACGGTTGTTCCTGCCCATGTTTCAGCACTTACAGTCTTGATGGTTTTCGCAACTTTATTGCTGGCATTGGCAGGATCCGCAACTATTTCGGAAGCAGTTCCGCCAAAATCGGTAAGACCGTAGTTAACCAGGGGATCCTCGAAAGTAACGGGCAGGATAACCGGATTGCCGGCGCTCCCACCGCCTATTGCGGGACCTTCCACATCATCAAAATAGAAAGTGTGATCGGTTGTAGCAGAAAAATCCATAAAAAGTACGATTTTATCATACGTAGCTGAGGGTGCAGAAGTAAAATTAAAAGTCAATAGGACCCACTGATTCGGGGTTGTTATTGCCTGACTGATCTCGGTAAAAACAGCACTGTTGGCTTTGTCTTCGAGTTTGAAAAGCACATTGCAAGCTACTGGTGACCATACTTTGACATAAAACTTTTTATTGGTAGTAAAATCAATTTTACCGCTAAGTTCGGCAAAAACATGTGCCCATTGTTCTCCGGAGCGCACCCATTTACCAACATTGGCGCTGGTGTTAATTCCACCGGAATTCGGGTTAGCTACTACGGTAGGGGGATTCGGCCAACCACTGAATGGCACGTTCTGATTTCCGTCGAAATCGTTGTAGATGTATTGGGCATTAAGGTTTGCCACAATCAGCATCATTGCTAAAAAGCATAAAGGTGTTTTCATGTTTGTTGTTTTTAATTGTTAATTGATTAATTGATTAGAAGGATTTTCATTTATATAATTGCTCTCTTTTCAAAAAAATGCGTTCAGAGTGTTCGCAGCACTTTTGCCTGTTGTTGTTCTATCATTTTGATTGCATCAATTGTAACACTTCTTTATTTTCCCGATCCTACTTGATTTCGTTTTGAATTCACCGACTTTCGATCAGTGATTTGCGTAGAGAAATTTGAATTATTTATTGCTCTTTTTCCCTTCGTAAATCCAATTCCTGTTTCATTAAGGTAGTGGTTTTGGTATCAATCTTGTAAAAGATCATAAACAGAGCGCACGACATGTACAAAATGCCGGGGATAACTGAAACCAGCAATTTTATCCCGGTAATGGCCGTATCGTTTTGAACTACATTTGGCACAAAGCTGGAAGCTGCTAAAATCCAACCTGCGATGGCAGCTCCAATTCCCCAACCCGCTTTTTGCGCAAACACGGCAGCCGAGAAATACAAGCCTGTAGCACGGCGACCGGTTGTCCATTCGCCGTAGTCGGCAGAATCGGCAATCATGGTCCAGAGCAGCGGAACTGCAGGAGCATAGGCCATTTTAGCAATGATATTGAACACGTAAATAGTAGTCAGGTCATTTATTCCGGCTATGTAGATTAGTATAAAGAACAAGCCCGAGATTAGAGAGCTCCCGATAAAAACATTTTTGTTTCCAAACCGTTTTGCCAATGGTTTCGAGAGAGGCAAGGCGACAATCAATGCAACTGTCCCGATTACATTGAAAAGCTGGACATTATTCTCGCGCCCGAGGTAATATTTGAAATAATAGGCAATAGCCGCATTCTGCATGGCAAACATGATGAAAGAAATGATTCCTACCAGGGCAAGAATGATCCAGGCTTTGTTTTGAAAAAGGTTTTTTACATCTTCCTTCAGCGAATTTTCCTGGGCTTTGGGTGGCTGAACCCTTTCTTTCGTTGTTTTGAAAGTGATAAAAAAGAAGATCAGACTTAAGCCTGCAAACAGGAATACGGTGTATTGAAATCCCTGTGCTTTATCGCCACCACCAAAAAATTCAGCCAATGTAAGTGCAAGCCCGGTTACAACAAATTGCCCGGTAAAACCGGCGATAAACCGGTAAGTGTTCAATCCGGCACGTTCGTAAGTATCATCCGTCATAACAGCTCCTAAGGCTGAATAAGGCAGGTTGATGGCTGCATAAGCTGTCATTAATAGGACATAGGTTGCCCCGGCATAAATTATCTTGCCCGCTTCGCCAAAGTTTGGAGTTGTAAAGGTGAGAATAGCCAGGATAGCATAGGGAACGGCTCCGAACAAAATATAAGGACGGAATTTGCCCCAGCGGGTATTGGTCCTGTCGGAAACCACGCCGATTACCGGGTCGATGGCCATATCCCAGAAACGGGCGACCAACATAATTGTTCCTGCAGCGGCAGCTGAAATTCCATATACATCGGTATAGAAAAACAGGAGCCAGAAACCAACCATATCCCACACAAAGTGCGAGGCAGTATCGCCCAGACTGTAGCCGATTTTTTCCTTTACACTTAATTTCAAGACAATTTTTTCCATTTTCTTACATTTAGTTCTTATTTGACAAATTCGACTTTATTTGTCCAAAAGTTGTGCATAAGCGGAATAAAAGATCTGCACTTGTTGTTTTTATAATGCCTTGAATATCTGTATTATGGACAACTTTTTGGCAATTTATTATGAGTAATCGGTAAAAGTCCGGTTATTGACCTGCTTCCTTGTAAACTTTCACGTAATCAATAAGCATCGTTTGAGGAAAAGGAGTCTGGTTAGTAGGGAAACCTAAATAGTTACCACCCACGGCCACATTCAGTATGATGTAGAAAGGATGATCGAAAACCCAGTTGCCAGTAACATTACCAGGAGTAATCCTCTGATAAAGGGTGTTATCGACGAAGAAATCCAGGTAATCTTTTCCCCATTCAACGGCGAACAAATGGAAGGCGACATCAAATCTGTCGTTCCCGAACGCAAAACTTTTTGTTACTCCTGCAGATCCCGAATAGCCGGGGCCATGCACTGTGGCACTAACAATGTTTGGTTTCTGTCCGCGAAGTTCCATTATATCAATTTCCCCGCATTGAGGCCATCCGGCTGAATCTGAATCGTTGCCAACCAACCAAAATGCAGGCCAGATACCTGGTCCCCAGGGGGTTTTAATGCGCGCTTCAAAACGACCGTATGCTTGTTCGAATAAGCCCTTGGTTTTAATACGGGCCGAAGTAAAAGCTGAACCGGAATACATCTCCTTTTTAGCCGTAATTGCTAAATTGCCGCTGGTATCTATAGCTGCATTGACAGTACGATCTGTATAATATTCTAATTCCGCATTTCCCCAGCCATCGTAGTTTGGCCCGACGCCTATATCAAATTTCCATTTTGTAGTATCGGGCGATTCGCCGGCCGCACCATCGAAATCATCGCTCCACACCAGTTGCCAGTTGTGTTTATCAAGTGTTTGAACATTCTCTTTCGTACATCCTGACACTGCAAAAAGCAATAAGGAATACAGGACTGCTGAAACCAGTTTTTTGCTATTTCTTTTCATATTGTTTGTCTTTAATGAATGATTTATATACCTTAAAATCTATTTGTGGAAAAAGATATTGTCTAAATAAATATCTCCATTTCCATCAAATTTAAATTGGATCAGGTTCGAAATAGCTACAGGTGAAAAGGAGGACAAAGGAATATCCACGCTCGACCATCCTGATGTTGGAACAGTTAATTTATACGCTTTTTCAACCGGACCGGGACTAATCAGGTACACGTTCAGCAAGGTTGAATTGACAGTCCAGAAGTCCAGGTGTACAAAACTCATTGACGAAACATTCTGGTTGCTGCCTAACTGAATGCCCTGGTAATTTAATCCCTTATATTTCAGGGTATTATTTCCGGCAATGGGAATTTGTGAAACAACGGTAGCCTGCCCCCAGTTAGGACTAAAATCAGTTCCGCCTATGTTGGTGTAAGAATCGCTGAATACTGAAATGACGTCTGCTGCAGCAAAAGTTGGAACTGGAGCTGCTGTGGTTGGCACTGTAGATCCGGTATTATTGAAATATACATTATCGATATACACATTTGGCAAATCACCCGAAAGTACCAATTGAGCCAAATGAGATTTACT
>CAIXAQ010000056.1 GCA_903917425.1 uncultured Bacteroidales bacterium | reverse complement strand
TCTGAAACAAAACGCCTGGAAGCAACAGCATAAGGCTGATCTCGCACAGGCCTGGGTAAACCTTGCCCTCAGTGTCGGGAAAGCTGCCATAAACGTCTGGCCGCTTCCGGCTATTCCTATGATGGCTATGGCTGCCCTGCAAGGTGGCCTTCAAATTGCTGCCATTTCTGCACAGAAAATCCCTGCCTTCTCAGAAGGTGGTTTCACAAGCAAAAATTCCGACAATCTAACCCCAGCCGGAATCGTCCACGCCAACGAGTATGTGATCCCTGCCGACGGAGTTAACAACCCTCAGCTTCAACCTTTCCTTCAAATGCTCGAGGTGGCAAGGCTAAAAAAATCATTACCTCAATTAAACCCCGCTGTCCTTGGGATGGGTAATAACTTTTTTTCTGCCGGTAGCTTCACTGCAAAAACCGGCACCAATGTCAGCACACCTGCAGGAATATTACCTGGATCTTCACTCTCCATCCCGGATATGACAGCCGCCATGCTTCGCTTCGCCAATGCCATCGATAAATTGCAGGAAAACGGAATACATGGAAAATGGTCACTCTTCGACCTCGAGAAAATCCAAAAGGATAAATCCAACATTCAATCCGCCACAAACATGTAACCTCCCAACAGCCTAACAGCCCATTTATTTTTTGTCCTTTCCTTCCCAGCCTCAAAATCTCACTTTTGCACCATGGCAATTACCATTACCCAAAAACCTGCTGAACTTATCCTGGCTAATCAACCGGTTACTTTTACTTTGCACAGCAGCATTTCAGAAATACCGCTTCGTATCCTTGGCGCAGTTTATGGAATTGGTGGTGATAGCGTTCAAGCTGATGGTCAAAAAAATGCATCCTTCGAGTTTTCAGATTACCTGAAAAATCTCACTACTCAAAAAGGAAAAACAGGAAACACACCGCAAGCCTATTCCGAAATACCCAAACATATTTCTTTTATCTTTCAGGAAATTGCAGGAAACCCGCCCCAAAATTATGCACCGCTCGAAACAGAAACTTACCTGCTTTTGGATGCTTACATGCCTAAATCAAAACGGCAAAGTTTCTATTACCAATACGCCAACTTACTTTCATACCTCGCTACCTCAAAATACTGCCTCTCATGGTGGCCGGTTAATGAACTGAAAAGAGTGCTGCCTTTCCAAAAAGAGTGCATCAATTTTATGCAGGTTCGCAGCCTTACTCCAATCCCTGTGCAGCTCGACCTCTCCCTCCGTTTCACGGATGGAACGTACCTTTTCTTTCAGGATATTGTAAGGCTTAACAATGTAGCCTATGGTACTATTGCCTATTTCCCGACCGGCTACTCTCAATTAGGAGTTGGTAATTATGCCTCAAATGCCTATCCCGATAAAACACTGCTTTCTTATTCCGTAACCCTCTCTTCCGGTTCCTATAACCAGGATAATAATATCAGCCATAATTATTCTTACCTCGTTGATTTTGGGTACTACCAAAATCCACGAATTCTTGTATTCAAAAACCCCTTTGGACTTTATGAATACCTGCTTTGCACCGGTTCAAGTCAACAGGATAACGCCATAAAAACCGAAACAGCTGTTACCGATGGGCAAGCCTTGCCGGACAAACTGAATTGGAAAACAACCCGGTCTGACGTTGTAAAAGTAAACACCGGATTCATGGGAGCAGAACAAATACACTGGCTGGCCGACCTGCTTGAATCAACAGAAACCTTTGAACTTATTGGAACACTCATGCATCCAATCGTGTTCCGCGACGTTGAATTACCAGTCATTCATACCGGTATCTTCCAATACCAGGCTGAACTTGAATACGAATATGCATATTCAGAAATCACCGAGATAGGATGAGCGTAATTCTTATTTCAAATATAGCAGGGAAAATCCCAACCGTTAACCAGTTGCTCACAACTGATTCCGGTCTGGGTTACAACCGTGTTGATGGTTTGTTTTATGCGCTTCGTATTTCAGGAAATGTAAAACAGGTAATCTGCATAGGTGCATCCATTTCACCCGGCGATATTCACGCCCGCTTGCATGAAGTGAATTCTCCTGCCGATCATGCTGCTGTGGCTGAAGAAAACAGAGGGAAAATTCTGGCAACGGACCCAGCTTCCGGGGAAATCATTTTTGTGTCCGGCCTCTTATCCGAAGGCGCAAAAGCTTCCGCCACGGATGCCGGAACCTTCGGACAAATGTCTTTAACTGACGATTACCTTTTTGTCTGTGTCCGAACAGGTGAAGCCGGATCCTCCATCTGGAAGAAAACATCAATTAACCAAACATAAAACCCATGGCTCGAAATCTTAAAAATGTCCAAATCAAAGTAAACGAAGCTCTCTCAAAATTGCAGGAAGCTGAATACGCAAAAACGAAATCTCAACAGGAAGCTCAGGAAGCAATTCTAACCGCTGAAAGAGAAGTTGAAGAAGCCAAAGCAGCCGAAGAGCAGGCTCGTATTGACGAAATCGCAAATCTCGAATCCATCCGCACTCATGTTACAGAATTTTGCGAAAAAGAAGGGTACTTCTGCGGGGTAATTCTTACCCGCGAAGCCATACTCCAAATTGTTAACCTCGCCATGGAATCCCACGACGATCAAATTAAAATCCCTTTTCAACTCTACTCAACAGACTAATTAACCACTTCTAAACCCTATCACCATGCCTCAATTTGATTTATTACTAACCCAAAACGTACATGCTACCGGCGTTGAATTCTCCGAAAAGTATGTAAACATTGCCAAAGGTGGATTGCTTTCAGCAATCATCGGTGGCGTTCCTACCGTACTTGCAGGTGGTCCAGCCGGATGCATGCTTGTC
>CAIXAQ010000055.1 GCA_903917425.1 uncultured Bacteroidales bacterium | reverse complement strand
GAACCGTTACAACACGATTGTCAGCGAATTGCGCGCTTCATTAGCAACAGTAAAATAAACGTTAAAATTGACTCGCGCTAGCCCTCAGACATTCAAGGTTCACTTTTCACTTTTCACTATTCTATATCCCTTTTCCAATCCATTCATCTACAACCTTCAAAAAACCAATTACATCCAACGGCTTAGTCAGATATTTCTTTGCTCCTGCAACAATCAACCTTTGAAGTTGATGCGGCATTGCATCAGCGCTTATAATAACTACAGGGATGGCCTTTGTTTTTTCTTCAGCCTGAAGCAGTTTGAGCACTTCACTTCCATGAATGCCAGGCAGGTTCAGGTCGAGAAGAACCAAATCCGGTTTATGTTCCATAACAAAGTCAACTGAATGATCACCGTTCTTAGTGGAAATCAGCCTGATGCCTGGTCGCTGGGAGCCAAGTATTTGTTCAACCAGTTCAACATTGGAGGAATTATCCTCGAAATATAAAATGGTTGCACTTTTATTACTTGGTACATTTTCAGTTCCTGGAAAGCTATCATTTTTTCCGGCAGCAGATTGCGTGCTTTCGACCATCGGAAGTTCAATCCAGAAAGTGCTTCCTTCGCCGGGAGTACTTACAACTCCGACATTCCCACCCATGACATCCATCAGTTTTTTAACAACAGTAAGCCCAAGCCCTGTGCCCTCAATTTCTGTTTTTTCGGCTCCCACACGCTCGAACGGAAGAAAGAGTTTTTGTATGTCTTCGTGGCTGATTCCAATTCCGGTATCAGTGATCGAAATGCGGATCACAGGAATTTCGGCGATTCCAGTTTGAAGCAATTCGGTTTTTATTACTACCGAGCCTCCGGGATGATTATATTTAACGGCGTTGTTTATTAAATTCAGCAATACCTGTTTTAGCCTCTGCTGATCAGCTTTCACGCATAGAGTGTTTGTCGGTGAATCCTTTAATTCAAGCGTTTGATAAAGTTTTGCCGCATTGTGTTGAACAACTGCCATCATTTCCTTAATAGCAGCATTTAACTGAACAGGTTCCATCAAAAGTGAAACATAACCTGCTTCAATCTTTGAAATGTCGAGCACTTCATTAATCAGATCCAGAAGATGTTTTCCGCTTTTCAGAATATGATTCACTCCTTTTTTGTGAGCAGGAATCAGTTCGCCCATCTCCATGAGTTGAGCAAAGCCAAGGATTGAATTCATTGGAGTTCGCAATTCGTGGCTCATGCGTGAAAGAAATTCACTTTTGGCAAGATTGGCTTTCTCGGCTTCGTTCCTGGCTTTTATTATTTCCTCTTCTGCAAGTCTGCGTGCGGTTATGTCGTGGTAATTCAACAAAACTCCGTTTATAACCTTATCGTTAACCAGGTTTATAGCGGTAAGCTCAATTGGTTTATAACTTCCGTCCTTGCATAAATATTTGTATTCAACCGTTTTTGTAGCATCATCCTTTTGAAGAACTGCATAGAATTCTTTCTGAATACGTTCCAAATCGTCGGGATGAACTGTCAGCCATCCATTGGTACCAATCAGATCCTCGGGTTGCCAGCCAAAGTCTTTCGATATATTAGGACTTTTGTATTTCATTAATCCATCAATACCAATAATACCAATAACGTCTGAAATATTTGATATCATGGAACTATGTTTGGACTCGCTTTCGCGTAAAGCTTTCTCCGACTGCTTTTGTGCAGTGATATCCCAGTTAGTACCTAACAGGTGTAAAGGAGTTCCGGAGCTGTCGCGCTGCACAATTCCCATTGCCCTGATTATATGTACAGTAGCATCAGGCCATACTACCTGGAACTCAGTATTAAATTCTTTTTCATTTCGTATCGCCATCTGTATCTCTTCGTTACCACGGATTACATCTTCAGGATGAACGCCTTGCAACCAGGCTTCGTAAGCTCCGCCAAAATCCTTTTCATCCATCCCATAGAGTTCAAACATTTGTTTGTCCCATACCAGGATATTGTTAACAATATCGAGATCCCATACTCCTACTCCACCGGCAAAAGCAGCCAAAGCCAGGCGGGCAGATATTTTTTTCAATTCTTCTTCTGCCTTCTTTCGTTCGGTGATATCCGAAATAAATCCATGCCAGAGTATTGAGCCATCAGCTTCGGTTTGCGGCAAAGCATTGCCAAATAACCATCGGACTGATCCATCCAGGTATATTATACGGAATTCATGCATCCATAAACTTAACTCTTTTGCCGATTTCAGGATAGAAGTATTCATGTTCCCTAAATCATCAGGATGAACTGTATTAAACATGACTAATGCATCTTCCAAAACTTCATCCGATCTCACTCCGTAAACTTCATAAATACCCTCGCTTGCAAAAGGGAAACAGGATGATCCGTCAGGTCTCAAACGGAACTGGTAAACAAACCCGGGAATACGATCCGCAATTTTTCGCAGGCGTACCAAGGCTTCTTCCAATGCAGCTGCCGCTTTGTTGCGCTCTTCAATTTCACTTTTCAGATTAAAATTTGACTCGGCTAATTGGCTGGTCCTTTCAACTATTTTAAGTTCAAGGTTTGCATTCAGGTTTTGTACCTCCATTTCTGAAAACACACGACCCGTAATATCCCTGACAAAGGATAAAACTTTATCATTCCCGCATGGGGTCAGGCGTGCTTCATAATAATGTATTGAATTTCTTTCTGACAGCTGGTATTCGAAAGTTGTCAGTTTATTATCGTGAATGCATGACCGGATGTTTTGAAGATAATTACCGGCTTGTTCACTGTTGAAAAACTCTTTAAGATTTGCACCGATAACCTTATCAACAGGAATAAGCTTTGCATTAGTATTTGACTGGTAAAATTCAAGATAAGCCCCCTTGTTATCAATTACAAAAATCAAATCAGGCATGGCGCTCACAATTGCATTCAGCCGTTCATTTTGCTGTGCTATTTTTTCGTCATTCTTTTTCCGCTCTGTAATATCTTCTTCAATAGCAAGATAGTGAGTTATTTTTCCATTAGTGTCAATAACCGGCGAAATGGATGCTGCCACCCAGTATAATTCACCGCTTTTCTTTTTGTTATGAAATTCGCCTTCCCATTCTCCGCCTGCATTTATTGTCTGCCAAAGTGTTTTGTATTCTTCTGCCGGCTTTTCGCCTGAACTGAATATACGCGGATTCTGGCCTATCAATTCTTCATCAGTGTACCCTGTAACTTGTTTTGCTTTCGGGTTTATATATTCTATTAATCCTTCCGAATTCGTTATATAGATGATCTCAGGACTTTGTTCAACAGCCTGTGAGAGTTTTTTTAAACTTTCTTCCGCTCCTTTTCGCTCCATAATGTCCCAGGCCTGGTCCGAAAGCCTGGCGACGAGTTCAACATCTTTTTCACCATAGTCAGTAAGTTTATTACCGACACCCACAATAGCCACAATTTTTTCGTTTCTGAGCACTGGTAAGGCGAGCAGGCGCTGTAAGGAAGCATGTCCTTCCGGCAATCCATTTTTGGATGGCAGCTTGGTAAAATCGTTTTGGATTACAACTTTTTTCTGATTAATACAATCGATCCAAAAACCGGCTTTTTCGATTGAAAAATATTCGTCTTTAGAGTGAGGTATATTAAATTGTTGCATTGTGTTGGAAGACTTGTTCAGGAGTACAAGGGTTTTCTGATCTGTATCCACAGCATGAAAAAAGCCTATGCCACTTCCTGTTAAATGTTCCAGTTCATCGAGCAGTTTTTGCTGCATTTCATTTCGCGAATGGGTGGCGGCAAAGTCCGTTACACGGATCCGGGCATCCTGTATAAATTCAACTTGCTTGCGTTCACTCACATCAGAGGTCTTGCCTTGTATACCTGTTATTTCTCCTTTTTCATTGTAGATAGGGCTATTTTGCGTTTCCGTCCATATTAACGAACCATCCTTTTTAATCCAGCGTAAACTTATGATACTTTCATCAACAATGCCATTCTGAAGTGTTTCCCGGATAAATGATTTTAATATGTGCTGGTCGTCGGGATGAACCATACTTATCCCCAAATACGCGTCGCTTATATATTCACCTGGCAAATAGCCTGTTATCTTTTCAACAGAGGGGCTAATGTATTCAAATTTCAGGTCGGGTTTAAACCGGCAAACAAATATCAGGTCGTTGGAGCGTTCGGTTATGAAGCGATATGCTTCCTCGCTTTTCTTCAGCGAATCCTCAATTCTCAGTCGCTCAGTAATATCCGAATCAATTCCCCTGTAGCCTATCAAACTCCCGTCCTCATTCAGAATGGGTAAGCCATTGGTTGTAACCGTAATTATATTGCCGTTTGGCTGACAAATAGAATTAATTAAATTTTCAAAAGATAATTTTTGGCTAAATATATTTAATGCTGCATTCTTAAACTCTTCCCGCACTTCCTCAGGGGCAATGTCGTAAAAGTGCAACTTACCCACCATTTGCTCGGGAGTGTAGCCGTAGACCTGCATTGATAAAGGGCTCATATAAGTATATAATCCCAACGCATCAACTTCCCATACTACTTCGCAACTTTGTTCTACAACCTGGCTGAACCGGTTTTCACTCTTCTCCAGTTTGAGTGCGGCATGTTTGCGTTCGCTTATGTCGCGGTATTTCCATAAATGGCCGCTGTACTTATTTTCAAGGTAAGTGGGGATATAATCTCTTTCGAAATAGCGACCATCGGCCAATTCGAGTTCATCGTTATATACTGCTTCTTTATCGGCAAGAATTTTCTCTATATCAGAAATAAACTTCACCGGGTTTTTAAAAAACATTTTGCTTTGTTCAGCTGAACCGCTGCAATCAGCCCCTATCAATGCTTCGGGAGGTGCCAGGATACCGAACATGGCACAAAACAACTGGTTGGTTAAAGCAATTTTACGGTTTGAATCTTCCAGCAAAATACCTTCCTGTAGATTGACAATCAGGTTGGTAAGCAGATTTGATTTATCATTCAATGCAACTTCTGCCTGTTTGCGTTCGGTGATATCGACCACAAAACCTTCAAAAAACAGGATCTTTCCCTGTTCATCCTTTATTGCTTTTGCATCTTCATAGAACCATACCTTTTGGCCATCTTTTTGTTTAACTTCATATTCATAACCCTTTACGAAACCTTGATCTTCCATTAGCCGTATAAAATTTTCCCGCTCGCGAGGATCACTATAAGCATCTTGTGCTATATCGAACCGGCTGTTCATCAGTTCCTCAGGGGTATCAAATCCATACATTTTTGCCAAAGCAGGATTTACCGAAATGTAAGTTCCATCTACACTGGTTTGAAAAACACCTTCCTGGGCATTGATAAAAATATTGCGGTATTTTTCTTCGCTCCTGCGCAGGGCTTCTTCGGCAAGTTTCAGTTCTGATATATCCAGGCAATGCCCGATATACCCAACAAATAGTCCTTCACTATCGAACTGAGGTGTGCCATTATCCTGCAACCAGCGGTACTCACCGTCATGCCGGCGAAGTCGGTAATCCATACTGAAAGGCTCACGCCTGTCGAAGGATGTTGAATAAATTTCGAAGCAGCGGTCCAGATCATCGGGATGCACTCCTTCGGCCCATCCATCTCCATTTTCCTGAGCCATCGTCCTGCCTGTAAAATTGAGCCATACCTGGTTAAAATAATTGCATTTCTTATCGGGTGTTGCAGTCCATATTAAAGCCTGCCCCGAATCGGCAAGCGAACGATAGCGTCTTTCACTCTCCAGCAGCGCATTTTCCGTCAGCTTACGTTCAGTGATATCGCGCATGATTCCTGTAATTTTTACGGGGATACCATTTTCGTACAAAAGGCTGGACGATATAGCAACTGGTATAACTGAACCATCTTTGTTTAAAATTTTTAGTTCATAATCTGTTACTTTTCCATGCTTAAATAATTCTGACAGGAAGGAATCCCTTTCGTTTTGATCCGAATAAAAACTGATTAAAGATTTCCCTATCAATTCAGCTCTTGTATATTGACCTTTTGAGATGATTTGTATCGAAGGACTGATATCAAGTAAAATTCCATGAATAGTAGCTTCATAGAAAGTATCCAGCATATTTTCAATAGCACTGCGGTATTTCACTTCGTTACTCTGGAGTATCTGCTCTGCCTGAAGGATTTCTTCATTTTGAATCTCAAACTCGAGCTTTTGCAATTCCAGCTCCTGAATCAGACCAAGCATTTCGGCTTCTGACTGTGGCTGTATTCTTTGCCCCTGCCTCCCTTTAAAGAGTTTTTCTGCCTTTTGCCTGAGGGTTTCAGTAGGGAATTTAGTATCTATTTTCATTTAAAAGGGGTTGGAGATATTTAGAAAAATTTCAGCTGACGACCAGGCTTTCCGGCAAACCACCAAAACACTGCTTTCAGCTCTGCTGTCGTCGGAACTCAGAATTTTCACTTTTTTAGAGTTCCGTTTTCTCATGATAAGTCTCATGCATTATCATTTGCCTGGATATCCAATTTGAAAACAGGTTTTTTATCAGTTATTATTTACAGAAGAGTGATTTTCGGCCTTTTCGATCCATTTATCCACCATCTTTAAAAACAAGGCTATTTCAATGGGTTTCGTCAGGTAATCCTGCGCACCCGCTTTAAGCATTTTTCGAATCTGATGTGTCATGGCATCAGCACTTATAATTACAACAGGGATTGACTTTGTTCCGGAGTCGGCCTGCAGGTTAATAAATACTTCTCTACCATGAATATCAGGTAAATCCAGGTCGAGTAGAATCAGGTCTGGTTTGATATCTTTAGCCAGTTCTACCGCATTTTTCCCACTTATGGAAGTAAACAAATGGACATTGGGCCTGTGAATCCCTAAGATTTCGTCAACCAATTCTATGTTAGAATTATTATCTTCGAAGTATAAAATAGTGCCGCTTTTCAGATCTTCTGCCATTTCTTGTTTTGGCTCTAAAATAGCAGATACGTCAATGAACTCCCTGTATTTAGCCTGTTCCAGTTCAATCCAGAATGTACTTCCCACACCCGGGATACTGTTAACGCCAACTTTGCCATCCATAACTTCTATCAGCTTTTTTACCACGTTAAGCCCAAGCCCTGTTCCTTCTGTTTTTGTCTTCTCGGCACCAATCCTTTCGAAAGGGAGAAAGATTTTATCAATCTCTTCGGGCTTGATTCCTAATCCGGTATCAATAACAGAAATCCTGATCATCGGTTTCGCGGCTGAACCCGACTGACGCAATTCGGTTTTTACCTGCACTGAACCACTTTCATGATTATATTTAAGAGCATTACTGAACAGGTTCAACAGAACTTGTTTCAACCGCTGATTGTCGGCTAAAACAAAAAGCTGATCCGAAGGCGATGGAATCAGCTCAATCTTCTGGTTGCGATGTAAAGCCTGCGACTGAACAATATCAAGCATTTCGAGGATAACGTTGCGTAACATCACCGGCTCTATCGAAAGCGAAATCATGCCCGCTTCAATACGCGAAATATCGAGCACTTCATTAATCAGATCGAGCAGGTGTTTTCCGCTTTTCAGGATGTGATTCACGCCTTTGCGGTGAGCCGGACTAATTTCACTCATTTCCATTAACTGGGCAAAGCCAAGAATCGAATTCATTGGAGTGCGCAGTTCGTGGCTCATACGCGACAGAAATTCACTTTTGGCAAGATTGGCATTTTCAGCCTCGATTCTGGCCTTTTCCAGTTCCTCTTCGGCCAGTTTTCGGTCAGTAATATCGATCATTACGGTTAAAAGGCATTGCTGATCGTTGATATAAATGCTATCGGCCGAAAACAATCCGACAAGAATTGCACCCGATTTTGTTTTAACCTCTATTTCCTTTTCCCTGAATGAGATATTCAGATTTAGCTTTTCAATTATTTCATTCCTGCTTTCGGGATTGACAAAAAGATGAATTTCGTGAGATGGCATGCCGATTATTTCGTCGCGCAAATAGCCCAATGTCTTAAGGAATGAATCGTTAACATCCATAAAAAGCCCATTCTCATATCCCGATATAGCCATAAGTGCCGAATTGGACCGAAAAGCCTTCGAGAATTTTTCTTCCGACAAATTGATTTTTGATACATCTTTGCTCACCCCAAAAATAACTGGTTCCCCGTTCCAGAAACCCGGTTTGACTTTTGTTTCAACCGGAATCTGTTTACCTGATTTAGTTTCAACAGGCACTCCGCAAAATTCACTTGTACCCGACAGTATTTCCCCGACTATACGCCATACCTCTTCCCTTCGTCCGGGAGGATGTGCTAATAAAACTGATTGTTTATAAAGTTCATCAACAGTAAATTCTAACCTGGTATTAACTGCATTATTGGTGTGGATGATGTTCCCGTTTTCGTCGAGCACCCAAAGTAAATCGTCGATTGTATTAAAGAATGTTTCGTAGTTTATTCTTGTCTGTTCCAATAAATTTTCTGTATGCTTACGCTCGGTAATATCCTCTATTGCCAGGAGAATAATCTGTTCTTTCCCCAATCCTTGTTGTATATTCCTGGCATTCAGCAGCATGTTACGCTTTCCGATGGTCGAGAAATCGTGTTCAACCTCGTAGTTATCAAAGGTTACCTGTTCGGGCAGGATGGTTTCAAGAAGTTCTCTCAGTTTGGGAATATCCCATTGGTGATTTCCCAGTTCATAGATACGCACTCCTATTGTTTCGGCGGATGTTACCTTAAAAAAATCATAGAATGAACGACTGGCTTTAACTACTCTCAGGTCTTTATCCAGGACCAGTAAAGGCTCCCGAACCGTATTGATAATATCTTCGGCAAATTCGCTGACCTGGTCGGCTATTATTTTTATGGCTGCAAGGTCAGTGCGTGTTTTTTCAAGACCGGCTTCTATCTCTTTACGCTCAGTGATGTCCTCGATTGCCAGG
>CAIXAQ010000054.1 GCA_903917425.1 uncultured Bacteroidales bacterium | reverse complement strand
TCTAAAATTTTATGATTGATAAGAATAAGAGCTACCCTGATAAATAGCTTTTCTTTTGATTTGTGACATTCTTTAAAATATCAGAACTGTTTTACCAAAACATGAAATGATCCATGGATAAATATAGCAAAGGATTTTTAATTTTTTTACTGCTTACAGTAATCGTTTCCTGCTCAAAAGTCCCGATTACCGGGCGAAAACAACTTAAATTATTGCCTAACAGCACCATGATAGCCATGGGGCAGGAAAATTATGCTTCGTTTTTAAAGTCGAACCCGGCTGTAAATCCACCGACCCGTTCGTCAGCTGAAGTAACTAACGTAGGTATCCGTATAAGCCAGGCCGTTGAAAAATACATGAGAGACAATGGCTTATCAAATAAAATTGCCGGTTATAAGTGGGAATTTAATGTGGTTGACAGCCCTGAGGTAAACGCCTGGTGTATGCCTGGCGGTAAGGTGGTAGTTTATACCGGAATTTTGCCATTAACCAAGGACGACGCCGGTTTGGCAGTTGTAATGGGACACGAAATTGCTCATGCAGTGGCTGAACATGGTAACGAAAGGATGAGCCAGGAGTTGGCTGTACAGGCAGCAGGAATAGGTTTAGACATGTATATGCAACAGAAACCACAGGCAACCAGGGATATTTTTATGTCGGCATTTGGCGTAGGTTCGCAATTAGGAATTCTTACCTATTCGCGCCAGCATGAGTTAGAAGCCGATAAATTGGGCCTGGTATTCATGGCGATGGCGGGTTACAACCCGGAACGCGCGGTCTCATTCTGGCAGGAAATGTCGAAAATTGGTGGAGCAAAACCACCGGAAATTATGAGTACTCATCCCAGCGACGAACGCCGGATCGCTCAGATTCAGGCTTTTATGCCTGATGCAAAAAAATATTATACGGTAAACTCCTCAGGTTCGGGAAAAGCAGTGCAAAACAACGCAACTATATCTCCTGATCAACAAAATCAGGTAACAGCGCCGGTTCAACAAAAGCCTGCAGCACCTGTCGATCCTAAGAAACTTGGAGTTAAAGTTAAATAGGCTGGCTTTTTGAGTTTTTTTCTGCCAGGCATAAAGTTAAATTGCATAATTTAGCTGAGAATCCTTTTTTCAACGTTTAAAAGATCACTTGTTAGTAAATTCAACGTTCTATGTCCTGGTTATTAATAATTATTCTCATTACACTTGGTTTACTGTTTTTACTCCTCGAAGTACTTGTCATTCCTGGCGCGACTCTAGCCGGTATTGCAGGATTCGGACTTCTTTTTGTTGGATTGTGGCAAACTTATGTTTCAAAGGGTATAGTCGCAGGACATATCACTTTGGCTGCAACCATTGTAGTTACTATCGTTTCGCTGTATTTCTCCTTTAAAGCCGGAACATGGAAACGTATGGCGCTCAAGACCACGAGTGATGGAAAAATGGATCAATTGGAAGGTCTCTCGATAGCTATAGGAGATAAAGGAATGACTGTTTCACGACTGGCACCTGCCGGTAAAGCTTTAATAAACAACGAAATAATTGAAGTTCATACTTTTGGTGAATTTATTGATCAGGAGGTGGAAATAATTGTTATTTCTGTTAAAAATAATAAAATCATAGTAACCATTAACAAATAAACTTATGGATCCTCTGTTTTCAATTGTTGCCGTTGGCGTAGCCTGTTTAGTCGGGTTATGGATTATTTTTTACTTTATACCGGTAGGACTATGGTTTACCGCTTTACTCTCCGGGGTAAAAATTTCACTTCTGCAGTTGGTTTTTATGCGTTGGCGCAAAGTTCCACCATCAGTCATAGTCTCGGCTCTGATCACTTCAACAAAAGCCGGGCTTTCGCTTTCCCGCGACCAGTTGGAAGCTCATTACCTTGCCGGTGGCAGGGTAAAATCGGTGGTGAATGCGTTGATTTCCGCTGATAAAGCCAATATCCCTCTCGATTATAAATCAGCAACAGCAATTGATCTGGCCGGGCGCGATGTTTTTGAAGCCGTTCAAATGTCAGTGAATCCAAAGATTCTGGATACGCCTCCAGTGGCTGCTGTAGCTAAAGATGGTATCCAACTTATAGCTAAAGCCAGGGTTACTGTAAGAGCCAATATCAAGCAACTCGTCGGGGGTGCCGGCGAAGAAACCGTTCTTGCCAGGGTAGGCGAGGGGATAGTTTCCTCCATTGGTTCTGCCGAAAATCACAAACACGTACTTGCCAATCCGGATACAATTTCTAAAGTTGTGCTGGCCAAAGGACTCGATTCAGGAACAGCATTTGAAATCCTTTCTATCGATATTGCTGACATTGACGTTGGTAAAAATATTGGTGCTATGTTGCAGATGGATCAGGCTAACGCAGATAAAAATATTGCCCAGGCACGTGCCGAGGAGCGCAGGGCTATGGCAGTCGCTAACGAGCAGGAAATGAAGGCCAAAGCACAGGAAGCAAGGGCTACGGTTATTTTGGCCGAAGCCGAAATTCCTAAAGCCATTGCTGAAGCTTTCCGCTCAGGTAATCTTGGAATTGCGGATTATTATAAGTTTCAGAATATTCAGGCTGATACCCGTATGCGCGATTCAATCAGTGATCCAAACCAGCATCGTACAGGCCAATCCGGGAAACAGGGCGAATAACTTCAGTTGAACTGAATTTAATAGTTTAGAGCCCGGAAATTTTCTGGGCTTTTTATTTTACTTTTTGATCGTAAATTTGTTGTAATAACAAAAGAAAGGAAAATCGTTGAAAAATCAGGAACTTACCGATAATCAGAAATACAAATTACTCTACAAAGAGTTGATGCTTTCATGCGGTTATATTACAGAGGCATCCAACCGAAAGCTTATCAAACAGGCATTTATTGAAGTGCTTCGCCATTTCGGAGGAGCAAAAAACACCCAGGGTGAATTTCAACTCGCACATGCTGTTTCAGTTGCCTGCATTATAGCAAATGAGATGGGGCTTGATACAACGAGTATTTTATCCGCATTGTTGGAGCAAATTGCAGTGGAAAGCCCGATTGAAAGCGACAACCTGAAGAAAAAATTTGGAACCGATACGTTGAATATCATTCAAAAACTTCAACAGATTTCGGGTATAAGAATGGACAAAATATCCATCATGCCCGAAAATTTTATCCAGCTCTTGCTCAGCCTTTCCGGAGATATACGTGTTTTGCTGATTAAACTGGCCGACAGGATCAACCTTATGAGGCAAATTAATTTGCTTCCCGAAGATGAGCAAAAGCAGGTTTCAAATGAAACATCCAGCCTATACTCTCCTTTGGCACACAGGTTAGGCCTTTACAAAGTGAAAACCGAACTTGATGATCTGGCAATGAAACACTCAATGCCAGAGGTTTATCACAGTATTGAGAAAAAAATACAGGACACGGCGCTCGAACAGAAAAAATACTTCGAAGAATTTATTATTCCGATTCGTAAAAGTCTTTCAGATGCGGGACTAGATTTCGAGATCAAAGCACGGACAAAAGCTATTCCATCCATATATTCAAAAATGAAAAAACAGGAAATCGAATTCGACGAAGTTTTCGATTTTTTTGCCATTCGCATTATACTCAACAGCAAACCCGAAAATGAAAAACCAGAATGCTGGAAAGCATATTCGCATGTTACTGATATCTATCCACCAAGTACATCGCGGCTGCGCGACTGGATTTCGGCGCCCAGGCCAAATGGCTACGAATCGTTGCATGTAACAGTTGAAGCCCCTGGGAATAATTGGGTTGAAGTTCAGATACGTACGCGCCGCATGGATGAACATGCCGAAAAAGGCATGGCAGCCCATTGGAGGTACAAAGAGCAAAAAGGAGCAAAGTCTTCGGCTGACGAATGGCTTAGGAATATCCGTGCCGTACTCGAAAATTACACTCCCGGCGATGACGAAATTGCCCGTACTGCAGGCACAAAAGCCCTGGCCGATCATATTTTCGTTTTTACACCCGAAGGCCACCTGAAAAAACTCCGTTCAGGTGCCACAATACTCGATTTCGCATTCGATATACATACCGACATCGGCCAGCATTGTACCGGTGCAAAAGTGAATAATCTATTCGTTCCGCTTAAATATGTTCTTAAAACGGGCGATCATGTCGAGGTGATTACATCCAAAAACCAGAAGCCAAATATCGACTGGCTAAATTGGGTGACTTCCTCCAAAGCGATAACTAAAATTAAAAGGGTACTTAAAGATGCCGAATTTTCGCAGGCAGAAGCAGGCAAAGATCTGGTGATGCGAAAATTGGGCCAGTTGAAGCTTGATTATAACGATGATGTAGGCAACAAATTGGTGCTTTTTTTCAAGGCTGCAAGCGCCCTGGATATGTTTCACGGTTTGGCCGAAGGGAAATATGATATACAAAAAGTCAAAGAGGCATTTCAACCTGTGGCTAAAACAGAGGAAGTTAAGCCACTACCCAAACCTTTTACTAAAATTGACGTTTCCCAAAATAAGCCAGGACAGCAAAAGCCAATTATTATAATTAACGAGAGCACACCTTTATCGGATGTTAAGTTTGCCCGTTGTTGCCAGCCTGTTTACGGGGATGAAATTTTCGGCTTTGTTACAGTTTCCGAAGGAATTAAAATACATCGGAAAATATGCACAAATGCGGCTGAGATGCTCGAACGCTACCATTACCGGATAGTACAGGCTCGCTGGGCCGAAATGTCGGAACTTACTTCATATGTTGCAACCATCAGGATAAGTGGCAACGACCAGCCCGGAATTTTGAACGACATCACGAATGTTGTTTCCGGCGATCTGAAAGCCAATATCAGATCCGTCAATCTGAATTCTCATAATGGTAAATTTGAAGGATCCATCATGGTGAATGTAGATGGTAAGGCACATCTTAATTTGATTCTGGGACGATTGGTTAAGCTTAAAGGAATCAGGAAAGTGAGCAGGGAAAACTGATAATATGATAGATCCAGTCCGATTGATGCCGAAAAACAGGATCACACTTCTATTTCATCACATAAAATATTGATGCAATAAATTATGCATTACCCGGGATACGATACTGGCAAGATTAAATTAACTGAAGGTGAATGGTTTACATTCAGGATTCATAATTTGCTGCAATTACAGGATAATGAGTGGTACTATATTCTGGAGGATATAAATGGCTTAAAACATTTTATGCCTGCCGGATACTATGAAAGTTATGGGCTTAAAACAGGCGATGAGATTCTCTGTAAAGTTGACAGGATTAACTGTACCGGCAGAGTTTTCCTTGAACCACAACATCCGGAATACAAGGCAGGAGAAGTATATAATTTCACTATTGAAGAAACTACAAATATTGATACTGAAAATGCTGTAACAGTTAAAGATATTTTGGGCAATAGCATTGAGGTGCAACTATTTGATGATATAAATTCTGGAGTTAGGTATGAAAATCAAGTCAGATGTCTGGTGAAAAGCATAAAAAAAGGAAAGCCAGTTCTTGAAATATGCCGGGATATCATTTAAATTGATTTAGAATATATTGATAAACATATAGTTATAATAAATTTTAGTTATTAACAATTGTTGATAACCGGAGTGAAATCAATGTGAAGCAATTTCTTAGAAAACACTTGACAACAGGGCATGTTTGGTTGTAATTTTATTTCACCGGACGAGATCATGGTAACTGGCTCCGGGGAGGCCGCCGAACTTCTGAGAAGGAGGGAAGTGCTGAACCCAGGGAAGCTAAAGTAGGTAACTCGCAAGAGGAATTTATTGAAGTTGAACTGAAAAGCCGGAATGCAGGAAGGTGTCAAAGGGCATGCAGCACCCTGGACTGATTGACCGCAAGGAAAGGAAGGACGGGTGCATCGAAAGATGCATAGAGCACGAGTATTGAGAATGTGAATCGGAAACGAAACACACTTGAAATCTTAGACTGCTGAAAATCAGGTTGAAAAATCTGGCAAGTAAAAAAGTTATGACTCTCGCAGCAGTAAGTTCCCGACGAAACTCAGAATGCAGGGACGTAACAAACAAAAACCGAAAGGCAATTGAATGCGAAATCCCCACGATCACCGAAGCGCGGTACACGGCAGGAAAAGCGAATCTGGTAACAGAAGAGTTGACTTAGCCGAAGCCGGATGAAGCACAAAGCCGCAAGGCAGAAGGCCAATCAGGCGAACCGGGGTAGCAGGGAGTGTAAAAATTCCCGATACCAACAGGTGTTATCTGGCCTACGGGCAGGATAGCAGCAACGCATCGGATGCAGAAACCGGCAGCGCGCGAGCGTAGCCACGACCGAAATTCCGAAAGGGACAAGGTTTAAAGCCCGGAATCAACCTGAAAGCTCTTCCTTGTGAAGAAACTAGGGTTTGAGACCAGTGTCGGCAAAAACAAAGTAAGGTGCCTGCACCTTCTTTGAACAAGAACAGGGCATCACTGTATGGTTTTGCCAGTCTGTAAGTTCTGCGAAGCAAACGCCGGCCACAAATGGCGGTTACGGCTGCCAGAAGTGAAGTGGGGAACTATCCGACAGGATTGTTCCCCATTGCTTTTTCTGCTGAAAGGTATTGGATTTTGTCAGATCGAATATAATCCAAATCATTATTCAGATATTTTAACAGATATTGAGTTTGATTCTGTATTCGGTGTAAATTTACGCCTTCAAAAAATGTAAAAATATGGCGGGAAATAAATATGCCGTAATTGGTATTGGGCAATTTGGTAAAGCTATCGCAAAGGCCATATCGGCAAAGGGCTACGAGGTAATGGCAATTGATAGCAATTCAGAAATAATTGACAGCATTGGTGACGATGTGGCTTATGCTGTCACTCTTGACGCAACAGATAAACGCGCTCTACAGGGCCAGGGGATCGAAGAATTTGATGCTGTAGTAGTTGCTATTGGATCCGATTTTGAAAAGAGATTGCTATGTGCCTCCATATTACTCGATTTGAATGTGAAAAGGATCATTACCCGTGCTAATGGTGAGGCTCAGCGAATTATCCTTGAAAAAATGGGTATAACCGAAATCCTTTCCCCCGAAGAAGAGGTTGGCATTATTGTAGCCGAACGTATGCTTAATCCAAACATTATGAGCTATTTGCAGCTTCCGGATAATCACCGGGTTGTCGAACTGCTTAGCCCCAAGAATTGTATAAACAAGACTTTTGGTGAAATTGATCTCCGCGACAAATACAAACTCAGCCTCATAACGGTGAAGGAAGAATTAAGGGTAATGAAGGATGGAAAAGAAACCATAGAGCATCATATCATTGGTGTTCCTGATTCAAAGCAATCGTTACAAGCTACCGACAGGCTTGTCATATTTGGCCATGTGCATGATATCGACAGGTTTCTCGAAATCAATACCTAAGTATGCTGAGGGATAGGGTTTTCAGGGTAAGGGAATTTATCAATATTCGCCTCTTCGCACATAGAATTTATGTTGTAAAGGCATTGCATATAGCCAGTATAGTGGTTTCGCTCATAGCGATAACAACAATAATTTACCAGCATGGATTTCCTCAAAGCACGTATTCCAACCGGCTCACGGAATCTATCATCGAGTTTAGCCTTGCTTTTTATGTATTAAAATTTTTAACCCGGATTTTTTATGATTTCCACCCTGTCGATTTCATTCTGGATAATAGGTTTGAGGCAGTTTTATTATTGTTAATTGCCTTGGACGAGGTAATTCGTGTTTTTACGGGTATTCAGATAATTCAGGAGTTTTTAAAAGCCATAGGGTTTCCCGGTATCCGCACTTATTATAATT
>CAIXAQ010000053.1 GCA_903917425.1 uncultured Bacteroidales bacterium | reverse complement strand
CCAAATCCCAACCCCCAACCCCTTCTATTTCAATCGTTCGAAAAATCCTTCACTAACTTACGGTAAGCGGAAAAAACGTTGGCTCGCGATACAAACCCGATATACTTGCCGTTTTTAAGTACCGGCAGGTTGTAATGCGAAGTTTCCGCAAATTTCTGAGCCACATCTTCCATAGTGGCATTTTGTTCCACCAAAGTGTCGGGCATAAACATCAGGTTGCGTATATAAACAGAATCGTACTGATCGTGTTCGAAAATAATGTGCCTGATATCGTTAATAAAGATTACACCCAGGAAATTGTTCTCGGGATCAATTACAGGAAACACATTGCGTTGCGATTTTGCAACCAATTTTACAAATTCGCCTAAAGTTGCATCCGGACCTGTTGAGATAAAGTTTTTTTCAATCAGGTTCTCGATCGAAAGTCGCGACAGAACGGCTTTATCCTTGTGATGAGTTATAAGTTCACCCGTTTCGGCGAGTCGTTTTGTATAGATAGAGTGTGGTTCGAAAGGAATTATGGTTAAATAAGCCACTATCGAAGTAATCATAAGGGGTACAAAAAACTGATAGCCGCCTGTGATTTCTGCGATAAGGAATATGGCCGTGAGCGGAGCGTGCATTACAGCAGCCATTACTCCGGCCATACCGGCAAGTGCAAAATTATTTTCGGGCAGCCTGTCGCTAACAAAGAAATTAACCACTTTACTGAGGAAAAAACCGGTAACTCCGCCCATGAACAGGGAAGGCGCAAAAACCCCGCCTACACCGCCTCCACTGGTGGTTGCCGACATGGCCACAACTTTAAAAATCAGGATCAGAATCAGGAAAATCAGCAAAAGGAAATAATTGTTTCCCATGGAAGAGAAAATACTTCCGTCCAGAACTTTCATGCCGTTGCCGTTCAAAAGGTTAGTAAGTGTTTCGTAACCTTCGCCGAACAAAGGCGGAAACAGGAAAATAAGTAAACTGGCTATGGTGCCGCCTGCTATAACCCGGATAAAACCTTTCGGCATCCGGTTAAATTGTTTCTCGATGGATTGGTTCGCTTTGGTAAAGTATATAGAAACCATTCCACAAAGAAATCCCAGCAAAGCGTAAAAAGGCAGGTTAGTTAATGAAAATGGATGAGCGGCAACCGCAAATGAAAACAGCACGCCGTTTCCCATGAAAAAATAAGCCAGGATGGCTCCCGAAGCTGAAGAGATCAATAAAGGAATAAGGCTGGCCATGGTCAGGTCGAGCATCAGTACTTCCAACGCAAATATTACAGCCGCGATTGGGGCCTTGAAAATTCCTGCAATAGCACCTGCAGCTCCGCAGCCAACCAACAAAGTTATCGTTTTATAGTCAAGCCGGAGGTAGCGCCCCAGGTTGGAGCCGATGGCCGAGCCTGTAAGTACGATTGGTGCCTCTAATCCCACGCTGCCTCCAAAACTCACCGTTAAAGTACTCGCTATCAGCGAAGTGTACATATTGTGAGCTTTTATGATGCTGTTGCTTTTCGATATGGATTGCAAAATCCGGCTGATGCCGTGGCCGATATTGTCCTTCACAATATATTTCACATAAAGGTATGTTAGGAATATGCCGATAAACGGGAGAACCAGGTAAAGCAGGTTAAAGCTCTGTTTCGAAATTACATTCATTACCAGCAGGTGGCTCAGGTGGACCGCATTTTTCAGTAATACGGCTGCCATTCCTCCCAGTATCCCTGCTATGAGACTGAGTATCAATATGAAATTTCGTGGAGAGATGTGTCTTATTCTCCATGAATGAATTTGTTGATAGAATTTTGTTCCCGGCATAATTGAAAGCAAAAATAGGAATATTTGAGGACAACCTGCTTCATGAGTCTTTGCTTGTTTATAAATAATGATTTTGACGCCAATATTGAGTATACTTTCAGCGCCGGAAGTCAGAAGACCAGAGCCGGAGTGTACCCCTGATAATAGTTTCTCAATTACAAGTATCAGGCTTAATGTCAATTAGCTTTTCAGTATCCTTTTCCTATTAAAAGAAAGTAGTCTCCATTGCCCTTCAATTTAAGATTCAGTCTTCTGACTTTTGTCTTTTGCTTCTGTCTCGTGTCTCTGTCTCCTGACTTCTGTCTCCTGTTTTCTGACTTCTGTCTCCTGACCTCTGTCTTCTGACTCCGGTCTTCTGACTCCGGTCTCCTGACTTCTGTCTCCTGACTTCTGTCTCCTGACTTCTGTCTCCT
>CAIXAQ010000052.1 GCA_903917425.1 uncultured Bacteroidales bacterium | reverse complement strand
TGCTGGATCAGCCGCGAGGACATGTCGGTCCTGGAAAAATCATACAAAGAATGGATTATGTTAAAGTCTGAAGTAGATGTGACAAACCGGACTGAAAAATTAAAAGAATTTATACAGGCACTTTTTGAAGTAAAAAACACCTATCCAACCCAATTGATAGCTGAATGTGAAAGTGAAAATCCTAAATTTATTCTGGGGCAAACTACTTTAGGTTCGTTCGACAGCAAGAGTATATAAAAGAGAAAAAACTTAAGTTTTATGATACAGATACTCAAAACCTTAAATCAGATTTCGACAGGCTACACTGTTTTTGAGAAGGATCAGGTATTGACAGCTTCACAGCTCAATAGCCTGTCAGGTTACTTCGAGGATCAAACGAGGTTAAGTCGCACCTTGCTTTTTGGTGTCGGAATTGTATGCGGATTGAAGGCTTCCGTCCAGGGAAACCGCATTAAAGTCACACATGGTGCGGGCGTCACCACCGATGGCGACCTTATTTATCTTGCCGAAGACACCATTTTTCTCAGTTACAGGATTTTTGACGAAACAAATCCGTCGTACCCGAATTTTCACCCTGGAGAAAGACTGATTCCCATATTTGAACTGAGCAAGGAAAAAGGCGAAAAGCGAACGACCCCACTCACCAATTTTACTGAAAATAGCGGATTCAACTACTCTGATATGGTTGCCCTGCTCTACATGGAAAGTTACATTTACGATCCCGACCTCTGTTCCGATACCGATTGCGATAACCGTGGCCAGGAATTACGCAATAATATCAAGGTATTACTAATCCCAAAATCCTATATCCAAAGCCTCACTCCTGCCATTGAAACCGCTGACGAGGCATTTGTCAACCTCAGCGAAATTGTAATCAAACGTCCTTTAGTTACCTCGAGTGTTACTTCCACCGATCAATTAGCCAATATTTACAAGGCTGCCTGTACGGAAATGAACAAAAACATTGACAGAAGTCTTAAGGATATAGTAAAAAGCTGTGCATTTCTTTTTAAAAATATTTTTACTAAAAACCCGGTTGATGGCTGGTTGGAAAGGTTAAAAGAAATAAGCTCATATTACATTAAAACGGAAACAGGGATACAGTATTATTTCGACTTTCTGAAAGATCTTTCAGAAACCTACAACCAATTTTATCACCTCCTATTTGGCGATACTACCCTTTGTTGTCCATCGCTCGGATTATTCCCAAAACACCTGCTCCTCGGCAACCTGGCAGATGCAAAAAACGCTGTTGAAAACCGTACACTTTTTTATCCTTCAACCCGATCGAGCCAAACGGTTGAGAATATTGAACATGCCAAATTTCTTCTTAAGAAATTAGATGTACTTATTAATACCTTCAAAGTTCCTGTACAGCACAGTCCTGATATCCGGATTACTCCGAGCCTATCAGAAGAATCGGCTTGTGAAGACAGGGCTATTCCTTATTATTTCCAATTGAATCGCACATTTCCGGTCCAGGTATTCTGGAACTATCAACTTTTCAAACGCGGCATGGGCAACTGCAACTATTCGTACAATGCGGTCGATTATGGTGCCAGGGGAGCTGCGGCCAGTCCGCTTGAAGCATGTATAGGCAAATATCCATTTTTCCGGATCGAGGGACACCTGGGCGTTGACGTTACCAAGGCGCAGGCCCTTATCGAAAAGAAAATTGTCGAAATGAACCTGCCTTTTATCGTAAGATCGCTTTTATTGGGAACCGACAAAGGGAAGATTACTATGAAGCCGGGCATACGCTATGGCGACCTTCACAGGTTCCATTATATTTTGCGGCAGGATATTATGCAGCAAATGACGGAAGTTAAAGAATTTAGTAATCAATTCAGGACAAAAGTTAACGACGCTATCCGCGATAAACTGGTAATTGATACTTCCGATGGAAACGATGGTGCATCGGTACGCGAAATCATAGACGAAAAAGACAATAATATCGCCACCAATGCTAATAACGTACAGAAATCGATGAACCAAAACTATACCGAATTCCAGAAAACTTCAAACTGGAGAAGCGGTATGAACCAGGCCATAAAAACTTCAGCTGAAATAAAAAATCAACTTGGTAAAATTGTAAAAACTGAATTTCCGACACCCTTTGATTCACTGATCTCCAGTTCACATTACCATTGGCTCGACTGGATGGATGAAATCATTAAACGTAAAGATGATAAAGAAGATGAACGGCTCCTGTTCCATAACTTCATAAAGGAATACCATGGCATGGAGCATACTGCAGGTGTGACAAAAGG
>CAIXAQ010000051.1 GCA_903917425.1 uncultured Bacteroidales bacterium | reverse complement strand
TCCGTCTTCTGACTTCCGTCTTCTGTCTTCCGTCTTCCGTCTTCTGACTTCTGTCTTCTGACTTCCGCCTTCTGACTTCTGTCTTCCGCCTTCTGACTTCCGTCTTCTGTCTTCCCTCTTCTGTCTTCCGTCTTCTGACTTCTGTCTTCCGTCTTCCGTCTTCTGTCTTCTGTCTTCTGACTTCTGTCTTCTGACATTCTAAACCCAATTCCATTTAATTCGTGGCAGAACCAAAAAATCTTTAATTTGAACAGGGGAAGTTATCCTGAAATTTTTACTTATTGTCCGTTAAAGCCGAATTTTTTCAGTATTGGGAATAAATCATTTTTTGACAATGGCTTCGAAAGATATTCATCGCACCCTGCATCGAGGCATTTTTTGCGATCACCGGTCATGGCATAGGCGGTTACAGCTACAATCGGAAGATCACTTCTGAATTCTTTTATTTTTTGGGTTGCTATATATCCGTTCATCTCCGGAAGTTTCATATCCATCAGAACCAATTTGATTCCCGGGTTCGACTTACACAGTTCAACTGCTTCTTCGCCATTTTTAGCAAACAAAAGATCGAAAGTCTTTTGCAGGGTTGATTTCAGAAAAAGGGTTCCGGAATATTCATCATCAACAATAAGGATTACCGGTTTATGTTCAATCTCGCCAATGGGTGAAATTGTTTCAGCTTTTTCCACCCAGGGCTCGGAGAGAATATGGGGTATTGCAAATGAGAAAGTGCTTCCTTCTCCTTTAACCGACTCAGCGCTAATGGAGCCGCCAAGCAGTTCTGCCAGGCCTTTGGTGATCGACAGCCCCAGACCGCTGCCCTCGTAATTGCGTGTATTGGAAGTATCCTCTTGTGTAAAATGATCGAAAATTCTGGAAATTACTTTTTCACTGATTCCTATGCCTGTATCTTTAATGCCAAACGTGAGCGCTTGGCCTGTATGGGAAACGCTAAGCAAAACACTCCCTTTTTGAGTGAATTTCAGTGCATTATCCAATAAATGCCTGAGAATTTTATTCAGTAACAGCCTGTCCGAATTTAAAACCACTAAGCCGAGCATGGAGGGTATTTCAACTGAAAACTGCAGGTTCTTATTAGCAAAGTCGTGCAAGTACTGGGATTCTAATACAGAAAGTAGTTCTGAAACGGTAAAATGC
This sequence comes from uncultured Bacteroidales bacterium, assembly GCA_903917425.1. Lineage (GTDB taxonomy): Bacteria > Bacteroidota > Bacteroidia > Bacteroidales > UBA4417 > UBA4417. Next base: position 1,019 of record CAIXAQ010000051.1, on the reverse strand, counting down.
TCGTGCCTCACTTCAATATTGCCGGATGCGATGAGCGAAATATCCATAAAATCGGATACAGTTTGTATCAGTCGCTTACCGCTTATTTGGAGAACTTCGAGAAACTCCTGCTTTTCTTTGTCGGAATAAGCAGGATCGAGCACCATAGGCGCAAAACCGAGGATGCCGTTTAACGGGGTTCGTATTTCGTGGGAGATATTATTCATAAATGCTGTTTTAAGCCTGTCGCTTGCTTCGGCTTTATCCCTGGCAATCATCAACGCAACATTTGTTTTTTGAAGTTCAGAAGTCCGTTTCTTCACTTTCTGTTCCAGTATATCTTTTTGATTCCCCAATAGCTGTAAAAGGTAGCTGGTAAAAAGCAGGTTTTTGATCCTCAATCCAACTTCAACTAAATCAAAAGGTTTGGTCAGAAAATCGCTGGCTCCTTCCCTTAGTGCCCTTTGTTTCGATTCATTCGTTACATCAGCCGTAAGTACCAGAATGGGCAGTAAGGTGTTGGCCGGAACCAGTGATTTCAGTTGTTCCATCACATCGAAACCCGACAGGAAGGGCATCGCCAGGTCAAGCAAAATCAAATCGGGTTTAAAACTTTTAAACAAATCAACCACTTTCCGGGGATCGGTGGTAGTTTTAACATTCGTATAATGATACAATTCCAATAGTTCTTCCAATACTTCAATATTGGCTACCTGGTCGTCAACGATCAGTATGTTTGCATTTTTTAAAGTTGAATCAATCATGATTTTATTTTTTTATTTTTCTGATTTTTTAGATTTTGAGGCAACAGTATCCTGGCAGGATTATATTGTGGTTCAGATCAACGCTTTTTATATTACAGTTTTACATTTATAACTATTCAGCCCTTACAAAGTATTGAAAAACAAATGTTTGCCACAGATTTCGCAAATTTCGCTGATCTGAATTAATTCAATCTGCCAGTTTTACCATAAACATTATCGTTAATAGTTACAAATCTGTGCTAATCTATGAAATCTGTGGCAAAAAAGGCAAACTGA
>CAIXAQ010000050.1 GCA_903917425.1 uncultured Bacteroidales bacterium | reverse complement strand
GAAAAAAGTGATAAAGGTTGAAATAATAAATACGGATTAACAACCGGGTTGTTTTTGTGATGTAGAATAATTCAGGCAAAAAAAAATCCTCAGCTCAATTATTGAACTGAGGATTTTTATCGAAATTGAAATTTTATTTATCAACCCTGAACACCGAATCAATCACAGTACCATCCACCCATTTTATAACCGCAATTACTTCATCTGTAAGACGCGCTTTTTTGGGTTTGCCGCAGATTTTTTCGGCTTCGGCTTTTAGTTCGTGGATGGTTTTTATCGGTAGGGAACTGCCTTTCATTTTCTCGATCAGGTCAGGACGCAGGGGATTGATGGCGATTCCACGTTCAGTAACAATAACATCAATCAGTTCGCCGGGTCCGCAAATGGTTGTAACTTCATCGCGGATCACAGGCATGCGGTCGCGGAACAAGGGAATGGGTAGAATTACACATTTTGACAAAAGGCAATTCATCCAGCCGCCAATTCCGTGCAGCAAATAACCATCAGAGTGTGTTACTACGTTGGCATTAAAATTTATATCCACTTCAGTTGCGCCAAGAATCACCACGTCAACAAACTGAGCGAAATTACCCTTACCATGATAATTGTAACTGGTAAAAGGGCTTGTATTCAGATGATTGGGGTTTTCGCGCATCGAGCGCACTCCATCTAAATCAAACGTTTGGCCATCCAGAATATAATCAACCAGACCTTCTTCTAACATTTTTACCAGGTACTTATTACTTCCGCCTCGTGCAAAGCGGGCCTTCATGCCTTGTTTGCGAAGCATTTCGGCAAAGTAAATGCCAATGGATAAAGCGGTTCCGCCGGCTCCGGCCTGGAACGAAAATCCATCACGAACGATTCCGGTTTCCTTGCAAAACTGGGCTGTCATCTCGGCAAGCAAAAGCCTGTCGGGGCTTTTGGTGATTTCGGTAGTACCTGAAATAATTTTTTCGGGAATACCTACTTTGTCCATCACTACCACAAAATCGACATAATTGCCTTGTATCTGCCAGGGAACGCAGGGGAATGGAACCAGGTTGTCTGTAACAACAATTACCCTGTCGGCATATTGCGAATCAGCTAAAGCGAAGCCAAGCAAACCGCAGGCGGCAGGTCCGCGATCGCCGGTAGCATTTCCGAAGCAATCGGCAGTAGGTGCGGCAATTACAGCAATATCAATATGTACATCGCCATCCTGAATTGCCTGGTAACGACCGCCATGCGAACGAAGCACTCCCAGCCCGGCCATTCTTCCCTCCGAAGTAAACTTGCCTAAAGCGCCATTCATACTGCCTTCGATGTGATGAATCACCCCATTCTCGAGGTATTTTATCATAGGCGAATGACATTCGAAACTGGCTGAGGGCATCCATGTGAGATTTTTAATCCCCAACTCTGCGGCGGCATCAAATATCTGGTTTCCAACCAAATCACCATTCCGAAAATGATGATGCGTTGAAATTGTCATCCCATCTTTAATTCCGGAAGCTACCAAAGCATCTTTAAGTGATGGGACTACTTTATTGCCATCTTCGGGATAATCGGCACAAGTTGTAATTGGCGGAGCATATTTACGACCCGTTGGTTTATATTTCCCAACACCTATGAACGGAATTGCTTCCTTGCCGTTAACTACCTGTGGAACAGTGCGGCCCACTGCATTTGTTGTAAGTTTATCGTATTTTAACATGTTTTACAAAGGGATTGGTGATTGGTGATTGGTGATTGGTGATTGCGGATTGTGGATTGTGGATGTCCCAATTTTCCATTTTCCATTTTCAATTCTCTTCCTCCCTTACACCCGCAGAAACTCTTCCCGCCAGTCGGGCGAAAGTTTCCCCATGGTAACAGCCAGGTCAATTAGCTTCTGAGCGCGCTTTACAACAGGCGGGTCAATCATTTTCGTTCCTAACGAAACAACACCCAGTCCTTTTGCCGTTGCATCCATGAATGCATTTACAATTTTTTTAGCCTTTTCAATTTCCACTTCATCCGGGGCAAAGTTTTCGTGTATAACCTTTATCTGGCGGGGATGAATGCAGCCCATTCCATCGAAACCCAGTGCTTTCGAACGAATAACAGTTTCTTTAAGTGCTTCCATATCAGCAATATCACTAAATACGGAATCAATAGCCTGAATGCCGGCGGCTTTACATGCATTTACGACCATGCTGCGGGCGAAGAAAGATTCTGTTGCTTCCTGTGTACGGCGTGTTCCCAGATCGGCTGTGTAATCTTCGAGCCCGATAGCCATGGCTACAACATTTTCGCTTTGTGCTATTTCCAGGGCTTTCAGCACACCTAAGGCGCTTTCAATAATTGGCATGAGCCATATGTTGCCTCCGAAATTGTATTTGGCTTTTAACTGGCCGATTTTTTCGTTCACTTGTCTGATCTGTTCTGCACTCTCACATTTGGGAACTAAGACCAGGTTTACATAGTGAGGGACCAGGAATTCAAGATCAGCGAGGCCGGCCGGAACCTGGTTTATACGAACCATTCTTTCAGCACCATAGAAATCGATATTGCGCAGCGCGTTGCGAACCATGAAACGGGCTTCGTATTTCTTACCTGGCGCCACTGCATCTTCTAAATCCAAAATGATACCATCGGGTTTATGAATGCCGGCATTGATCATGAGGCTGGGTGTGTTTCCGGGCAGATAAAGCCGCGAGAACCGGTTTTTATCCCGTGCGGTTTCATACAGATTTTCGTTCAGCATCGGGAGCAGATATTCCTTATCAGAACTTATCAATTGCCTGATCTCAGCTTCCATCCGGGCCGCTATTACAGGAGATAAAGCACCTGAATCTTCAACCAGAACTTTTGCGTGTTCTATTCCATAGAACGAAATGATATCGAGTATAAGTCTCCGGATTTCGTCGCCATACATCACCTCGACTTTACTGATCAACTCAAGTTGAATGCCACCATTTCCGGTAAGTTCCATGGTAACATGGCAGTCGGAGCGCATGCCTTTTCCCTTGTTGCCAATAACTGCCAATTTGTCGGTTGAAAACTCCATGTTCAATAAATTATAAGGGTTATACTTTGATAAACGATGCCGTAAATGATTTGGCAAATATGCAACAAAGGTACATTTGCAGATGAATAATGCAAATAGAAGAGTGTCAATTAATCGAAATATTTTACAACTCCGCGAAAATCATATTTTATTGAAAAAGATGTGGGGTATCGAAATGAAAACGTTAAGCCGTTGTTGTATGTATAAACAGCAGAAAGATTATTAGTTGTCTGGCAATACCTATGTTTATTGCCTGCCATTACTTTATGATTATAAACAAAAAAAGGAAACCCTTGGGTTTCCTTTTTAAATAATAAATTGACTGGCTCAATGCCCGTAAATTATTTTACAACTGTTGTATCAGCAACAGGAGCGGCGGCATTTGTGTCAACAGTTGCCTCAACTTGTGTTGTATCGGCAGTTGCTTCAACTTTGGTTCCGCCTGAATTGCATGCTGCGAATGAAGTAAGACCTGCAATTGCAAGTAAGAATAACAGTTTTTTCATGTGTCGTTTGTTTTAGTTGGTTAATTTGATGCAAAAGTATGAAAAGATTAACGATTTTTAACAAAATTTATGTTTTCATTTGCACCTTTCCTGTTTTTTATTGTAATAAAACAATATTTGTTAGGTTTAAGGATAACCCCGTCAATTAATTCATCTTTTCGGTAAATTCAGACTGATTATGGCATGGAATTTGGTCAGCCCTGCCATATGTTAGATGAAATTGTAAAAATTTAAATAGCCGAATTTTTCCTTAATTATTATAAACCTTAAAATTTACAAAAAATGAAAAGACTAAGTTTCTTGTTTGCGATTATTTTAATGGCTTCGATGCCGTTTTTCACTTCATGTGGTAAGGATCCAGCCACTGACGTAAAGCCAACCATAAATTTTATTGGTGGAACCGGGTATACATTACAGGATGTAACGCTTAAGGCAGGTGAAACTCTTAAAGTAGGTATAAGTGCTTTTTCCAATGCAAGCAGCAAAGCTAAGCTGAAAAGCTTCAAAATCGTAAGAACTTTCAATAATGTTCCTTTTACAGCTCTTGACTCAACATTGAACTCTACCGATGCCTTCAATATCACGATCGAGTCATTTGCATATCCGACTGCCGGTGTCGAACGTTGGGCTTTTACTATTACCGACAAAGATGGCGAATTCAGCGAAATCTCATTCAATGTAACAACTACTTCCGGCGGCCAGATCACATCTTATACACAAAAAATACTGGGATCGTATGATAATGCTACCATCGGCAGTTCGTTTGCTTCATCAGACGGCACTGTTTATTCGCTTGCTAATGCAAAAACAAATGCAGCTAAAATCGACTGGATGTATTATTATGGGGCAACAAACCTGGCAACCCTGGCTTCACCTAACGATGCCACAGTTGCCGAAATATTCACAAGCGCTACTAACGGACCTGCCACCTGGAGCGTTCGCAACGATACTAAGTTTGATAAAGTCACTTTGCCAACCGGCCTGACATGGGATAACATCACAACAGATGCCGAAATAGTTATCCTGGCTTCGGGTGTATCCAAAACAAAAGTTACGGCTCTGACAGTTGGTCAAATTGTTGCTTTTAAAACAGTTACAGGCAAACAAGGACTCATTAAAGTTGAGGCTATCACGGGTACCGGCGCCGGATCGATCACTTATTCGGTTAAAGTACAACAATAACATATTCACTTTTCAATACCAATGGATCAGGGTCAACGCACTTAAATCACCAATATTTTCAACAGAAAGTCATTATCCCACCCAGCTTTGAGCCTTTTGGATCTGAGACTGGTAGTTGAG
>CAIXAQ010000049.1 GCA_903917425.1 uncultured Bacteroidales bacterium | reverse complement strand
GACAAGAACTGTTTTTCATCATCTGCTCTACGGTAAGGAAAACAAATACACGGATTATCCGGTTTCAGGGTACAGGTTTACAAATGATTCCATTATTATAAAAGAGTATAGCAAAGATTCCTCCGGCCTGGAATTGGCTTTTCATCTGGCTGATGTTTGTTACGCTTTGGGCGAAAATGTGAGGATAGTAAAAAGCGGAACCAGGATTTCCTTTGCCACCTTGCAGGGGGAAAAGATAAATACCACGGTTGAAGAGCTAAGAAACCGTATCCTGGATAAGAATATCGTGAACAAAGCTTTTCTCCTCGGAACCGATCGTTACGGGCGCGATGTATTGAGCCAGTTAATTATCGGTACCCGGGTAAGCCTATCGGTTGGTTTTATTTCGGTAGCGATATCGTTGCTTATCGGTATTTTTCTTGGGGCTATAGCCGGATATTTCGGCGGGAAAATCGACGATCTTATTTCGTGGCTTATCAATGTGGTATGGGCCGTACCTACTTTGCTGCTGGTAATCGCGATAACTTTTGCCCTGGGTAAAGGCTTCTGGCAGGTATTTGTAGCCGTAGGGCTAACCATGTGGGTGGAAGTGGCACGCGTGGTGCGCGGACAGTTCATGAGCCTGCGCGAGAAGGAGTTTGTTGAAGCCGCCAGAGCCCTGGGCTATCGCAATTTTCGCATTATTTTCAGGCATATCCTTCCTAATGCCATGGCACCGGTTATCGTTATATCGGCAGCCAACTTTGCATCCGCCATTCTGCTTGAAGCAGGTTTGAGTTTCCTGGGCATTGGCGTACAACCTCCCATGCCTTCGTGGGGAGGCATGATCAAGGAGAATTATGCTTATATTATTTTGGATTACGCGTATCTGGCTATCCTTCCCGGGATTGCCATTATGATAATGGTACTGGCATTTATGCTGATCGGAAACGGGCTAAGGGACGCAATGGATGTAAGAAGTGAAAAGTGAAGAATGATGAAAAGTTGTGAGGAGAATGAGAGACTGTTTAAAATTGTTTTTTTAAAGGTTCTGAAGGGGTGAAGGGTGACAAAGAGAGGGGCGAATGTCGGAAATATAGTATGAATTGTAGTCTGCAATTGAGTATTTTTCCAACTTCCGACCTTTACTCTTTCGGAATATAGATTTGGTAAATTTAAACAGCGTCTAATTCTCCGGAAAGTTTGATAAAACTATTTATCACATTTTTATAGTATCTGCTGATAAAATGCAAAGCAGTTAAATTGGTTTTTATTACTCATAGTTTCGCAACAAGTTCATTTTATGGCTGTAAATACTCATTCCTATCAATAAAAAAAGGCCGACTAAAGATAGTTTCTTAGTCAGCCTTTTTTGTGGAGTGAATAATTCTCTTAAACCAAGCTTATTTTTTTTCTCCCAAAAATGGAATTTCGTCAAGTATTTCGGAGCGTACAACCGATAAAATGTAGTTTTCAATCTGGTAAAATTGTGTTGCTACCAGGGGAGAAGTTGCCTTTTTAACTTTCTTGTAATAAGTGATAATCAACTTATCAGTTGAGGACTGCAGAGCAATAACATCTTTCATCCATGCTTCGGCTTGTGCGTCGGTCATAGTTTTGTATTGTTTTGCGTATTGCTCCAGCACCTGAATACGTTTCTGTCCGTTTATTTTGCGAGAAACTTCATATTCATCGTATAACTTCCAGAAGGCATCTTTTTGTGCATCAGAAGGATGGACAAAAGCAGCAACTGCTTCTTTCTTTTGCATTCCGGCAGCAGCCTGGAATAAATCAACTTCTTCCTTGTTCGACTGTGCAAAAGTAACTGCGGCAAACAAAAATGCGGCAATAAATAATGTGATTTTTCTCATTTGAAATTTGGTTTAAGTGATTATAAATTATTGATGATTACTCATTTAACTCTTTTGCAAAAAAAGTACTGATTATTTCAATTTAAAGACCAATCCTCCGCCAAGGCCCCACTGGTACATGGTTGAATACATTCCAATACCGGCACTCGCTCCACCGGTTCCGAAATACAAGCCACCGCCTGCAGATTGCACCGCAGATAATAAATCGGCTTGTAGCTTCAGTGCAACTTTTTCGTTGAACCAGATATTTGTTCCGAGTTTAATATCCCAGGCAAATTTAGTTGCATTGTCATCACTTCCGGCTTCGGCGTTATTAATGTAGAATAAGGCAACTCCTAAATCAGCACCTGCATATGGCTCCACTTTTCCGCCTGTTTTGAAATAATTATTCGCACCTATCAGTATATAGTTAAGGCCAACGTCGAAAGTTTTATATTTCACAGTGTTTTTGTAATACTCCATGGGAGCTGTAGTGGTTCTGTGTATGTATTTCAGCTCAATTCCTTTATTAGGAGCTGCCATAAATTCCAGGCCTGCACCCCAGGAATATCCGCCATTTATAGTTCCGTTATAGTAGTTCGTTGGATCGTAATACGAATCGACTTTGTCGTCGAAAACATACGATGAATACCCCACTAAATGAATGCTTTGTGCGGATGCCATAACAGTGATACCGGCAAAAATGATAAAGGTCAGAATGCTTTTTTTCATAATCACTTCTTTTAAAATCGATTAATTTGAACTTTTAACTTATTACCTTTTGATTAATCTTTGGTCATCAAAGCTAAAACAATAATAAATGAAAGTCAGGTTTGATACCTATCTGCTTCCTCCTTCAAACTGTGTATTCTTAAAGAGGTTTGTCGTGAGTGAGACATACCAGATCTTAGAATTCAACCCTTCATATGGTTTTACTCCGTTTGCTTCAAAATTTTGGTTGTGAAATTCGGTAAAGTAATATTTGAACTTCAAATTGAGGCCGTAGGGCATTTGTATGCCTACCATCCAGCTTTGCTGAATATTTTCCGCCCTGCTGCTAAACCAGTAGGTGTCAGTGTTTGTTTTCTCTCCAGCGGTATTGAAGGTCTTCTCTTTGTAAACAAATGGAAATTCAATTTCGTACCCGCCGTAGAAAAACAATCCTCCCAAGTCGCCAAGTTTTATCCCAACCGGGATTCCAAGATTATAGGTGCGGAATTTCTTCTTAATAGGTGTGGTTTCTTCGCCAGGAAGAATTGTGCTATAACTATCGTAAATATAACCAACATTACGAATTGCCAGACCTGTGAAAATACCGATATTTTTACTCAAATCGGCATTCAGCATACTTTGCGGATTGATGATAGGAGCAAAACGCAAGGTTGAGGTTGCATTAGGGTTTTTCACGTCACTGATGGTTGCTTCCGAAAAGATGATTTCAAAACCTGAGGTTACATAGGTTTTCTTCTGGCTGAAAGCTGTAACTGCAAAAAGCAGGCTGAAAATAAACAGAACGTAGATTTTTTTCATTTGGTTTTGGTTTTAGTTAAAAGTTGAGTATTAATTAAATTTAATATTGAGCTGTTTCAAAAAAAAAAGAGAAGTATTCATGCAATGAGTGAAATACAGCTTAAAAAGTCTATTTCCCTCACTTTAATTCAATAGTCCGATAATAATTTCTAAACAATTAATTATCAGAAAGATACAAAATTTAATCTTTGCGGTCTAAAGAGTTGATATTCTATTTTTAAAGTGTAGCGTCCTTGCGGTAAAAGAAAAAATAACAGAGTGTTGTCGGTTAGTATCTTCATTAAATAAAACAACTCT
>CAIXAQ010000048.1 GCA_903917425.1 uncultured Bacteroidales bacterium | reverse complement strand
GTGGTGATGCCCTTCGAGAAAGAATTTCATGCTCAATACGGTTACAACGTCGAATTCACGGGACATCCCACGCCCGATTCCATGGATCTGACCTTTAAAATTGATGAAGCCGGATTTCGAAAAAAAAACCAACTTGGCGAAAAGCCTATAATTGCCTTGGTTCCCGGCAGCCGCAAACAGGAATTGCAGCATATTCTGCCTGTCATGCTGCAAATTATTGATAGATTCAGCGATTACCAGTTTGTAATTACCGGAGTTTCGACACTGAGCGAAAAATTTTATGCCAAACTGATAAAAAACTATCCTGTAAAAGTGGTATATGACCAGACCTACGACTTGTTAAGGGTATCGCGGGCAGCAGCCGTTAAATCAGGAACTGTGACGCTCGAAACCGCCATGCTGGGTATTCCGCAGGTAGTATGTTATGCAACCAGTCCGCTAACAGCTTTTGTGGCCCGACTTTTGGTACATGTTAAATTTGCTTCGCTGGTAAACCTGATACTGGATCGCAAGGCCGTTACTGAATTAATTCAGGAAGAATTCACAGCCGACGCGCTTTTTAACGAGCTTGCGCCACTTTTAGCCGATGGGGAAGCCCGAAATCGTATGCTTGATGATTACAAGGAATTGCTTATACGCGTAGGTCCCCCGGGTGCTTCCGACAGGGCTGCCGCTATTATTGTTGAAAAACTAAATAAAAATCTTAATAATTAGAATTGTGAAAAAGAATATACTGCTCACTCTTGCCATATCGCTGTTTGTTGCCTCCATGGCGTTCAGTTCGGGTTATGAAAATAATGCGAACAAGTTTAATCAATCTAAAAACAATCAGCTTTTTGCAGCTAATTTCCCGATACCGGATACGGCTATCAGCCACAAAGCTAAAACCAGCAGCATTCCAAGCGGGGAAATCGAGTTAAGACCTAATTCGCCGGCTAAACCGGGCTCAACAAATAGTGGTAAAAAGCCATCAGGTACTCCTGGCGCAAAGCCATCAGGTCCAACAGTCGTAAGGCCTAAAGATATTCCTGACCCTAACAAGCCCAAAGAATTATTTAACGGAATTGATAAGGCTCAGAAAGGAGATCTGCAGGGAGCTATTGTTGATTTCGACAGCTGCATCCTGAAAAACCCACGAAATTATAATGCATACTTTTACAAAGCCAAGGCCCAGATTGAACTGAACGAACCTCAGAAAGCCATGGGCAACCTGAACCTGGCTATTCAATACAACCCGGTTAATCCGATCATTTTTTATTACCGCGGCAAACTACTCTACGATGCAGGCGAAATTGATAAAGCCTATGATGATTTCGATTCGGCAGTTTCGCTGAATCCTGGCCTGCCTGACCCGCTCAATTTTCGCGGAGTTATTAAAGCCCAAAGAGGAAAACATGCCGAAGCCCTTGAGGATTATAATGCTGCTATAAAAATTAATCCCATTTTCGCAACAGCTTACTTCAACAAAGGCACCTCCGAAGCAGCATTAGCTTCCTATGCAGAGGCGATCGCTTCTTTTTCGAAGTGCATTGAACTTGATTCGGTTAACGTGTCAAGTTATATGAACCGCGGAAATTGTTATTTCATGACTAAGGAATACAGGGCAGCTATTGCTGATTATACGAAGGTTATATCGATTGATCCCGGCAAATCGGATGCCTATTTCAACCGGGGAGCTGCCTGCCAATATTCAGGCGACAAAAATGCCTGCAACGACTGGTTAAAAGCAAAGTCGCTTGGCAATAAAAAGGCGGATGCTATGCTGGAAGAGTATTGCAAGCAATAGTCCTACTGTAAATTTAGCGGTAAAAACAAATTGTCGGAAGTCAGAAGACGGAAGTCGGAAGATACGCTGAAAACTATTTTATCTGACATAAGCAGCACAATGCTCGACAACTATACTTCGATTCATTTTCTATTATAATATAGATAGCCGGAAGTCAGAAGACGGAAGTCGGAAGATACGCTGAAAACTATTTTATCCAACTAAAGCAGTAAAATGCACGACAATTATCCTTCGATTAGCTTTCTATTGATATAGCAAATACTTCGGGCTCCCTGCTTCGGTCTTCTGACCAAAAAAAATCAGTTCCATTCAATTCGAGGCAAAGCACAAATAGTATTTTGTAACCCGAAATTTAAAAAGCGAATTCGATAGAATGTTCGCCTTTTTTTGTAACCATTCACCCATACAAGGTTTGCTTTTATATGAGTACATAAAGTGCCTTGAGTACTTAAAGTGCCTTGAGTGCCTAAAGTGCCTGGAATTAACGCCAATTAATATGAGGAATGCCAATTGTAATTAAGCGTGTTGTATGATTCACAAAACCGCAACGAGATGCAAAATCTGGAGGTATTTTTTTTCAACTGACACTATATCAGGTTAAGGAAGCACTTTAGGCACTTTAGGCATTTTAAGTACTTTAGGCACTGAATATTTACACCTTTTTTGGCACTTATTTTTCCGGAAATAAATTTCCCGGGTCACCAATTCATTTATTCTTTTTTTTTACCTTTGGGTTAAGATAGTGTTGTATGCAATACAGGCACCTTTACCCGATGGTGAGAATATTGCTGCCCTTCATGGCTGGCATTATCGTATGTATTTCCCTTTCCTCCGATCATATAATACCGGTAATTTTCTGGATACTGCTGCTATTGCTCACCGTTGGGGCAGAATTCGTGCCTGCAATCAAAAAAAGCTCTGTAAAAAAATGGTTGTTTGGCGTTACGCTGAGCTTATTCCTGTTCGTAAGCGGTTACAATTCGGTATTGTTACACAAGGAAAATCTAAGGCCCGGCCATTTCAAATTTATACAGACCAAGGGTGTTTTCGTAGCTATGGTTGCTGAACCCATACAGGAAAAAGATCACAGCTATAAAACGATACTCCGTGTTACCGGTTTAAAATCAGGAAACGCGATCCTGAAAGCGGAAGGCCGCATTCTTACCTATTTTGCCAAGGATTCGACCCTAAAACCGCCGGCAGAAGGCAGCCTGATCGTTTTTTCGGGAGATATTCAGGAAATAAGTCCGCCACAGAATCCGGGAGGATTCGATTACCGGAAATACATGGCTAACAACAACGTGTATCACCAGGTTTACCTGAATAACATATCCTGGAAAATCCTCGAAAATCCGCATGGTTTCAGCATTACCCGGATTGCCCACCAGATTTCTCGGAAATTTGTTTCCATACTGAGCAATAACGGTTTAAAAGGCCAGGAATTTGCGGTAGCCTCGGCTTTGATTTTGGGTCAGAATGATATGCTTGATAATGAAACGCTGCAAGCCTATTCAGGATCGGGAGTAACTCACATCCTGAGTGTTTCGGGTTTGCACGTTGGTGTTATTTTTATAGTGATTAACTTTCTGCTTGGCTTTATGAAAAAGGAAGGCCGGCAGTTATTTATAAAAACCTTCCTGATTCTGCTCACCATCTGGGCTTATGCCCTGTTAACCGGGATGTCGCCTCCGGTTATGCGATCGGCAGCCATGTTCACATTTATTTCGCTGGGCAATGCCAGCAAGCGGAATGTGCATATCATCAATTCCCTTTCGGTATCGGCTTTTATGTTATTGCTTATCAACCCGCTGATGATCAGCAATATTGGGTTTCAACTCTCGTACCTCGCCATAGTAGGAATTGTATTTATCAACAAACCCATTGCTGATCTTTGGAATCCAAAAACTAAAATTGCTAACGAAATATGGGGACTGATCGCCGTTTCCCTTGCAGCACAAATTGCCACTGCACCTCTGACCATGCTTTATTTCCATCAATTTCCGGCATATTTTATACCAGCCAATCTTGTTGCCATTCCTTTATCTTTTCTTGCCATCTATGCCGGATTATCGGTGTTGGTAACTTCTGCCATACCGCTTATCAGTAATTTTCTGGGCCTGGTCACAAATTTACTTCTCTTCTGCCTGAACTATTCTGTTAGCTTTATTGAACATTTGCCTCATTCGGTACTAAAGATATCTTCCATTTTTACCCGGGAAATGATCTTGCTTTACCTGATCCTGATATCCATTATTTTGCTTTTCACGTATAAGAAAAAATCGATGATCTATATTTCGTTGTGCTTTATCTTATTGGTTTCTGCGAGTTTCACACAAACTGAATTAAAGCGGCAGCGTCAACAAATAATTATTTTTTACAGCCTGGGCAACATAGTGAGACTTCAACTCTACAAATTTTTTTTTTAATTTAAAAAAGCTACAAAAAGCAAGAG
>CAIXAQ010000047.1 GCA_903917425.1 uncultured Bacteroidales bacterium | reverse complement strand
GCAATGATCCCGAAAACCGTAATCGGATACCTTTGGACGCTTACAGGCGATATTCTGAACCCTATTGAAACTGAAGATTATTATATCAACGGCAATCCGGTTGTTGAAAAGACAGTCAGTTTTAATGGGAATTGGATTCAGATGCCCCAGGATTCAAACTTTGCTCCTCATGTCGATGCCGATATCCTTACACTGAACACCGAATTTTTGATGCCAACAGTAAATATCAATGTTAATGCAATGACCATTGGCAGTGCAACCATTCCAGCAGTTGCTGCCCATGTTTCAAACAGGTATTTCGCATTGCGAATGAGGCAGCGCCAGTGGGGTAATGCAGGTTCTGAAGTGGTAGCCGGAACCTCCCGTCCTCTCGCTATTTTTAATGCACGATACAACCGTGTTCGTAAGTACGGAAGCTGGATACCAACCAAAGTCGATGACCAGGTGGCTGTTTGCTCACTCGATATTGAGGAAATTATTCTTGGAATGGGTGGTTGTGGAAAGATAAACAATTCCCTCACCATTCATGTTAATGCCAGGAACGAAAACCTGGGAGGAGTTTCGCTTTCGCTTACCGGACCTGTAAAGCCCGGACAATCATTCTCTTTCCCGGCCATTGCCTCAGCCCAGCCCGAAGTATTCAGTAATACTATTCATCCGGTTATAGTGCCGGTTAATAATGTAAACGAACTGTTGCCTTGCGCCTACACGGTAACGCTTAGCGCTTCAGTGCTGCTTACCACCGGCGATTACATTCCGGGACCATTCTACGACTTTATATCGTTCTGTAAAGTGTAACCTATCTAAAACTAACCCCACGAAAAAATCCCTGCCACTCCATCAGTAGCAGGGATTTTTTCAATTATACCCTTACTGTCGTTATTCGTTATTCGTTTATCGTTATTCGTTTATAACTCATCATTCATCTTTCATCGTTCGTCACTGCGAAAGGATTCGTGAGGTAGCGGGGTCGAAATGTGTTACATTGAGCCTGCCGAAATGTAGTTCAACCGGGAATAATCGCTGGGCGCTCTATCGCTAGAATAAGTATTCCAGACCAAATTTCACCTATAGCGAGAATTATTATACCTAGAATTGCAAAAAGTATTACTAAAATCCAGACGATTGTCTTAATAAATGTCTTCATTCTTAATTTTTCTATTGTGGTTATTAAATTAATACTTTGTCTAAAAGTTTGTCCTAAAATTGGTGCCAATGGTTTTCGGCTTGGCGATGTGGCGGACTTTCAGCACTAAAGTTCAATAGAATTACTGCTGTTGATTTTAGCACAAATGTTTCATAGAAGCACTTCAGCCGCCATATTGCCAAACCGATGTTAGGGGTTCGGCTTTTATTCTATTTTTCAGATATAGCAATGTACTTTTTTAATTCAGTTTGTTTTTCTGCTTGTTTTACTAAAAAGTCTGCTACGTCTGCTCTATTTATTCCGCCTATATTAATACCTTTGAATAATTTGTTTTCAATACGGTATTTCTCTGTCAATTCTTTGTCTAATAGCCTTCCTGGTCTCACAACTGTCCAATTCAGATCGGAATTAGTTATAATTTCTTCCATTTTAGTTTTGTCAGCATAAACATCTTTTAAAAAGTATTTTAAAAACATCTTTACCATCCAAGAAACATAATTCTTACTTTCTCCAGCTCCAAATCCAGTGACAAAAATAATTGGAATACCTATTTTTTTCTCCCTATGAATTTCAACAATCAATTTTGCAAAATCTGAAAAAAGAGTAGTCGCTTTCATATTCTTACCAGTCCCCAATGTTATAATTAGAGCATCTGCGTTTTGGATTGAATTTAACAGGTCAGCTTTCTTAGTTGCATCACCAAGTATCATATTTAATAATTTTTTCTCTTCTATTTCAATTTCAGATCGAGAAAGGGTCGTTACCGAATGATTTCTATTTAATCCTCTTTTTACTGTTTCTAATCCTATTCCAGCCGAGGCTCCTATGATTGTTATATTCATTTTGCTTTCTTATTTATT
>CAIXAQ010000046.1 GCA_903917425.1 uncultured Bacteroidales bacterium | reverse complement strand
TGGTAATATCAACACACCACTCCCAACTCAGGCTTTTCTTCGAAAGTTGTAATACACATTTATATTCTATACCATCCCAACTTCCTTTGGCAATAAAAGCATCTTCCTTAACCATGAAGCTACTGCTGCTTTCAGGGCCTAAAAGCGCTTTGAATTCAAACGGATTTGTCCTTTTTCGCAGGTAAAGGTTTGTTCCCGGTTTTGAAAAAGGCGTAGCAGCTTTAAGGCTAATCCTTATAGGATCGACTTCAATATATTTTATCGAACCGTTATCCAGGAATTCGAAGGAGAGGCCGGAGGAATTTTTAATATTCATTTAGCTTAATTTGATGGTAAGAATCATTTCACTCCTATGTTTATGACTGTAAATGAAAGAAATACGTTTTTCGTCACGAATCTTTCTGACAGATCCGCCGTCCAGTGTGACAGACATTATCTTTTGAACTCCAGGACCCTCGAAAACTATTTCTCCGGCAAGGTCACGATCGCCATACAAAGTAATTTCTGTCTGATTATCAGTATTTTCAATACAAAGAATATCAGATGTACTATGTAGTATTTTTAGTCCTTCAGAAATTTCCAAACAGACCGGGGTCAAAACTCCATATAGCGCAGGCCATAATATTTCATTCTGCAGGTAAGGAATAGTGATGGTTTCACCACTTTCGGGATGCGTATAGGATACTTTGCCGGTTTGTTCCACATTATAGTAATTTGCAACGAAAAGTACAGCAGAATCCTTGCTGGTGAAGCGTTCGCGAACGGCGATGTTTTCGTTGGAGGAGGATGCCTGCCGAAGCTTTGCATCTGACTTGTTGAGAATTGCTTCGTAAACCGGTTTCTGTCCTTCGGTATCGAATCCAATCCAGGTTCCAAGGTGAGTTAATGATCCGCTGCCGAGTGTTTTTGTAAATCCGCAGATGGAACCCCGAAGTGTGCGGGCAATAATTTCGGCACCGGCCAATGATTCTTCCGAATAAACAATAAGCGGATTGGCGCATTTAATATCCTGCAGGTCATATATATCGATCAATGGAGAATCAATAATTTCCTTTCCTGAAGGATAAACTGAAAGAGCATCGCGGATTATGGTACAAGGTTTTTGCGACATTTCGCGATCGGGGAGGTAAGGGAAAATTACCAGGTTACCACCCGCTTCGGTATAATTTACAATAGTAAGTTGGTCGGCGGCATTCATTTCATCTGTCGTGAAAGCCCATACCTGCTTGTAGTTTCTCATTGATTCAGCTGACGCCTTAGTCAGGTCTAGCATGTCGTAATCAATATTGAGAATCTGCAGCACTTTCAATAAACCATCGAAATAGGCAGGCCTCCGAATGGCAGAAGCTGTAAATTGAAGCTCACAAGCGCCGTCAACAGGGCGTTCCAACTCCGATGCGTAATAAGGAGGATAGAAAAGTACGCAAACCTCTGCTTTTCGTTTAGAATCCACTATAAGGTTTTCGGAGGTTTTAATTATTTTATTCATGCGCTGTACCAATGGGAATGCGCTGGTGCGTTCTCCTTCAGGAGTCAGAGGATTGAACCAGTAAAAGGTGGCACCGGAATATCCAGTATGCCTTGTATTGCGTCCTTGCGAAAACATGTAATAGTTCCAACCTGTCAGGCCATTGGCAACACTGGCTTTGTAAAAAAGTTCCATTTCACGCGGATTGGTAACCACATGATATTCGCGGGAACCGCTTTGGAATTCGGCAGCAAACAGGGGTTTGTTGCCTTGCATGGCATAGGTTATGTCATTTATGATCCGGTCGTCGTGCATATTGCGGTACGACAGGAATTCCGGGATATGGTCAACTCCGAAAATGATTTCGCTCTTATCGAGAAACAGATCTTCGTACATCGTAATGTTGACGGGAAATTCATAGCCGCTGCCATAAATCCAGCCGGGAAGATTGTGATACAAAGGAACCGTAACTCCTCTTTCCCTGGCCATGCCGGTAAGCATGCGCAGATAGTCGCCGTAATACGTCCGCCAGAAATTATGCCATTCGTGATCACGACCGCGGTCGCCTTTTGAAGCATACGGTAGTCTTCCGTCAGGTGGAAGTTCAACATGGGTAAAGTCCTTGTAATCAGTTCCCCAAAGATTGTTTAGTTCTTCGATTCCTGTAAATTTTCCTTTTAGATATGAGATGAAACGCTCCTTCACTGCTTCACAATAGTCGGCCTGGTGCGCAAGCCAGGAGAAAACCCCTATTTCATTGCAGATCTGCATCATAATGATAGGGCCGCCGCAGAATAGCTGGCGTTCGCTGATAAAAGGCATTATCTGATCGTACCAGAGTGTAACTTTTTCCAGGTATTTTTCATTAAAAAGGCTTATCCCGTCACTTGGAAAAATTTCACCTTTGCTGTTTCTCATTTTGGCTTCACCGCTATGTTTTTCCATAAACCAGTCGGGCAAACCGGCTCCGCGATATTCGGCAAGAATGAACGGCCCTGGTTTTACGATGCAGTGTAATCCACGATCCTGGCAACTTTGAATCCAGCCTTTCAGGTCATGTTCCGGACTTGACGTACCCTCAAAATCAAAAACACCCTCAACCGATTCGTGAAATGCCCATGGAACATAGGTGCTAACAGTGGTGAGTCCTGCTTCTTTAGCTTCATCCAGATGCTTGCCCCACAGTTCTCGCTTAATTCGGAAATAATGTATTTCTCCCGAATTGAGAAACACTTTTTTGTCGTTGAGGTAAAAGTTGTTTTCTTTAATGGTAAATGTCATTGTGAAAAGTTTATTTAAAGATTCAATTCAGATTTTCTGGTTCCAGGTTCCATGTTCCTGGTTCCATGTTCCATGTTCCTGGTTCCATGTTCCATGTTCCTGGTTCCATGTTCCATGTTCCGGGGAAAGGCACATTGCACCCGGTACCTGGCACATTTCTATAGTGATGGATTCAAAGCGTTGTCCTCTTTTGCCCGTTCCGCATTCCTAAGCTTGAGCAGATCTTTGATTTCGTGTGATCGTTTCTCTGTAAGTGTATACCTGAGGACAAAGAAAATGGAGAAGATGCTCAATAAAATAGGCAATCCAATTTCAACCACCCGCATCATTAACAAAGTGTATGGTGATTGTATCGTGAGCTGAACGATATCGGTTTCAAGCGTACTCAGCTCTTTATCGAGTTGATCCAAAGGCATATTTGTGTTAATATTTGCGAGCCTTTTATCCACACCTTTACAGTTTTGTATGATTTGTATAAAGTGTTCCTTGCTTTTATCAGATTCCAGTGATTTGCCTTCGAGATGGGCCAGAAGCTCAAATGAATTCAACCTTGCTTTTTCAAGTTTAGGTTGCAGTATCAATGGAATTGCTGTATTTACGATTGTTTTGGTTAATGAGTCAGGCGATTGAGTGCTGATATCCCCTAATTGCACCTGCAATGTTTCCAGTTCATTTATCGTTGATTTTGTGGATAAGATTACCTCCGACAACTTGTTTTTTCGTTGTCTCTTGTATTCTGCTACTTTTTGATAGGTTTCGTCCTGCTCTTTTATTGATTCTTTTTCCAGAACCTTCAGATATAGTTTGGATTTATCGATAGCATCCTGAACCTGTTTGTTAGTGTTTTGAAGTAAAGTTGTACTTGTTCCGGTGAGGCCCTGGTCGCCTTGCCAGTATTTGATATCACTTCTGAGTTCCCTTATATTACCCTGTAAGCTATCGACTTTTGTAACCTGAGTCTGGTCGAACAATGTTAGAACAATCAAGGCACCTGCAATTAAACTGGCGAGTGCAGTTCCCATTTTTATAAACCACCAGAAGACAGAATAAAAGCTTCCTTCGGAGCGGTGGCCGGTCTTCAGTTCATCTTCATCACAAATGTCACCAACCATGGAAGATCCCAGGGTGAAGAAAAACAACATGCCGGCAGAAAGTAGTATAGTGGGAATCAGTACCAGGTAAGGATAGGTCGGGTTGTAGCATACAATTTTTGACGCTTGTGCTACAACCATAAGAATTATAGCGATAGTGAGGGTTTTGCGTTTGCCTAATCGAGGGCTTATCCAGTTTAATGGGAAAACAGCCAATACCCCGGTAATAGCCCATATGGTGCCATTTATTCCGAGTAAAGTGGCACCGGCAACTTTGTCGCCTCCATAAATGTAAAAGATCGGAATGTATGAACCAAGTAAGCTCACAAAATTAAAGCCCATGGCCAGCGTGAAAATTGTCAAAGTCAGCATAATAAAATTCCTGTTGCTGGCGGTGCGTTTCATGTCTGTCCAGAATGGCGTTTTTTCCTGCGTGGCAACTTTTTTAAATCCCGGTTCGCGTAATCTGAAAAACCACCAGAATGACAAAGGAATGAGTATCGCAGCGATAAGGATGGAAACGTACCGCATTCCATCCACTTCATTGCCTCCCGGACCTTTAAAAATCTCCATGCTGGCCAGGGCAAAAAGCCAGGGTGTACTCATGGCAAAAAGATTGCCGACGAAGCTTTTGGCGCTGAACAGACGGGTTCGCTCATGATAATCTGTTGTCATTTCCATACCCAAAGCTCCGTGAGGGATCTCAAAAATATTTACGGCGGTGAAAAAGATCAATAGGGAAATCAGGATATATACAAGCTGGAAAGCCTGGAAGCCCGAATCCGTAGGGAACCAGCTATGCACCAGGTCTCCTTTAGGAATCCACCAGATAACAACAAATGAAACGGCAACGGCTATTCCTCCCAGTAGAAGGTAAGGGCGTCGGCGTCCCCAGCGGGTGCGTGTATTGTCTGAAAGATGGCCAATGATTGGATCGGAAAGCGCATCCCATAAACGGGGAACTATTAAAATAGCCCCAAGCCAGAACGCACTTAATCCCAGGCTTATATTTCCCATTAAACCTACAAGGATTCCTGCTACGTTAAAGAGTGCTATTGGAATAATCCCACCCGCACCATAAGCTGCTAGCTGCGAAAAGTGAATTTTATCCTCTGCCTTTGTACTTCGGTCCACAGTAATTTCTTCTTCCATCTTGACTTTTATTAATTGACTTTAGTAATAAATAACCACTTCTGCAGGAATTTCCTTTACAGCAATTTCCTTTTCATTGAAATCTTTGATCTCTGATCCGTTTACGGTCACTTTTACCGGCAGCTTCGATGCATTAAAGTTTTTAATCTTAATGCCATTAGCCGG
>CAIXAQ010000045.1 GCA_903917425.1 uncultured Bacteroidales bacterium | reverse complement strand
TGCCTTCCTTTCAAAATAAAAAATGTTAGCTGATTTCCGAAAACTCTTCCGCCAGTCGGTCATTTACGGGCTTGGCACTTTGTCGACCAAACTGGCTGGCTTTGTGCTGATTCCGTTATATACCCGGAGTTTTTCGGTGTCTCAGTTCGGAGTTCTTGGTTTGTTGGAAGTAAGCGCGGCCGTGGTCATGTCTTTTTTCGGGCTCTCGCTGTATTCGGCTTTTTTCCGCTGGTACTGGGATAAAAATTCAGCAGGTAAAAAAGAGTCACTTTTTTTTACCGTTACTTTGTTCCAGATCGGGGTTGTACTTGTTGCCTATTTTGCCGCATTGCCTTTTCTGAAAAGCCTTTCAATTCTTATTCTCGATTCGCCGGATTACAGTAACCTGCTGCAACTTATGCTGATTTCGGCACTGTTGCAACTGGTGCTCGTTATGCCAAATACCTTGCTGCGGTTACAGGAAAAACCCTGGCTTTTTACCTTGGCCAATTTAGTGCAGCTTGTTTTCAGCCTGACTGTTACCGTGTATTATGTTGCATTTCGCCATACCGGTATCGAAGGTATTTATTATGGTCAAATTGTTGGTAGTCTGGCATTTGCCTCGGTTTTGATCCGATTCACTCTCCGTAATATGAATTTTAAATTCGAAACGGTTTTGCTTCGCGAAATGCTTGCCTATTGTTTGCCCTTGTTTATGTCGGGGGTAGCGCTGGTAATGCTGAATGTAACAGACCGTTATTCGATTAAATATTTTGGGAAAATGGCCGATGTAGGACTGTATTCATATGGTTTTAAATTGGCTAATGTATTGAATGTGTTTCTTATCACATCGATAAATTTCGCCATTCAGCCCATGATTTTCCGGATGATGAATGCGCCAGGAAATAAAAGGTTTTATGCAAAATTGTTAACGTATTATACTTTTGGTACCATGATTTTTGGACTGGCTATGATGGTATATGGCATGGAAATCGCCCGGCTTTTTGCCCGAAGAGTCGAATATTACGATGCATGGTATATTTTTCCATTCATCATTTACTCCATCGTGTTCGGAATGATGAAAGATGTAGCGACAACCGGGCTGAGTATCTCGAAAAAAACCAAGGTGATTGCATTCACCGTGGCAGTAACAGCCTTTTTAAACCTGATCCTGAACAGTTTGCTTATTCCTTTGCTTGGAAATCAGGGTGCTGCTCTGTCGAAAATGTTGTCGATGCTGGTGTTTTTCGCACTTACCATGTATTACGCCCAAAAAGTTTACCCGATTCCTTACGAAATAAAACGGATCACACTTTTACTTTTAGCCTCTGCAGGCCTATACTTACTATCTTTGCTCTTTAATTCATGGGGTTTATTCCCCCGCTTGGTGATAAAATCATTAGTAATTCTGATCTTTCCATTTGTCCTTCACCTGTGCGGATTTTACGAAACAGTTGAACTTGAAAGGATAAAAGGCGGATGGAAGAAATGGAGTGATCCGGTTGGATTGCCGAAAAATTTAAAACGAATATTTAGAAATTAGGCTCTGCCACGAATGGAATGAAATTGGTCTATATATGGTCAGAAGACCGAAGTCAGAAGACCGAAGTTGGGAGATCGGAGTTAAGAGACCGGAGTGTTTGTTAATGATATTGCATCCTGCCAATGGAAAATAATTCGAAGAATAATGTCGTGAATTGAACAACATACTAACGTTGGGAAAAAAAGTTTTCAGGGTATCTTCCGACTCCCGTCTTCTGACTTCCGACAATCAATTTTACCAGCCATATTAACAATAGAATAAAAATAATGAGTTTATGAAAAACATGCAGAATATAGTTTTTCTGGGTGCAGGTGCCATTGGTACCGCATTAGGGAATTCGCTGGCTGTACGTACTGATTTGAATGTCTGCCTGTTGTCAGTTGAACATGATGTAGTCGAGTCGATAACCAAAACACATATCAATCAGAAATACTTTCCGAATATTCGTCTTACCCCGGCCCTGAAGGCAACTGTGGATCCGGATATACTAAAAAATGCCGGGGTCGTTTTTTTAGCCATTCCATCGGTGGCGGTAGTTGATTATCTGCATACTATAAGGCCCATGCTTCCCGGAAATGCTATTTTGGTAAATCTGGCAAAAGGTTTTGGGTGTCAGAATCAAATTATCCCGCAATGTTTAGCAAATTATTTGCCCAATCCGGTATGTGCACTTAAAGGCCCTTCATTCGCAAGGGAAATTATAAATAACAGCCCTACAGCCTTTACTTTGGCTTCAGCCGACAATGATCTTTGCAGAAAGTTAGAATCGCTTTTTGACGAAACAAACCTCTTTGTCGATACTTCCACCGATCTGCTCGGAGTTGAAATTATCAGTATTCTCAAAAATATTTATGCCATTCTGATCGGGATAGTTGATGCACATTTCAATTCGCCGAACCTCAGGTTTATGATGTTTACCAGGGCTTTTAACGAAATGCGTAATATCCTCACTCATTTTGGCGGACTGGAAGAAACCATGTTCCGTTACTGTGGCATCGGCGATTTTGGTCTCACTGCTTTAAACGACCTGAGCCGCAACCGTACTCTAGGATTGTTGATCGGAAAAGGCTTTTTCAATGAAGGAATTCCCAACAAAGTAGTACTCGAAGGCCGTATAGCCATGAGTATCATCCTCGAAAAATTAGTGGAAAACAATATGCCCGAAACTGGCTATCATATGATGTTGCAACTCGATAAAGTTTTTTCCGGCGATACTGATATTGCCGGTTTTGTGAATAAGATGATCAATGAAAGGTATTGAGATCGGAGAGCGTCGTGTAGGG
>CAIXAQ010000044.1 GCA_903917425.1 uncultured Bacteroidales bacterium | reverse complement strand
TAGTTGCAAAAAAATAAAAAACTTTTCCCGACCTTTGCAAACCGGTACTTTAAAGTACTTGTTTTAGAAAGCAAATCGTATGAAAGAGAAGATCAATCAGTTACTCGAAGAAGTTAAACAGTTTAATGCCCAAAGTGCAGAGCAGTTAGAGCAATTTCGCATCCGTTTCCTGGGTCGAAAAGGACTTTTGCAGGATTTATTCGATGCTTTTAAGGAACTTCCCGGAGATCAGAAACGCGATGTGGGCCAATTGCTTAACATACTCAAGAATGAGGCACAGGATAAGGTTAACCTGGTGAAAGAATCATTTGAAAGCCTTGTTTCTGATCATGTTGCTGAAGAAGATCTCACCAAGCCTGCCAATTTCCGCGAACCGGGCACCCGGCATCCGCTGAGTATTGTTCGAAACGAAATGATCAGCATTTTTACCCGCCTCGGGTTTACTGTAAACGAAGGGCCTGAGATTGAAGACGACTGGCATAATTTTTCGGCACTCAATTTCCCTCCCGAGCACCCTGCCCGCGACATGCAGGATACGTTTTTTATCGAAAAAGATCCGGATATCGCGCTACGTACGCATACTTCCAGTGTTCAGATTCGCGTAATGGAAAACACAAAACCACCTATCCGTGCTATTTTCCCGGGACGAGTTTTCCGTAACGAGGCTATATCGGCGCGCGCCCATTGTTTTTTTCACCAGATTGAAGGTTTATATATCGATCGCAACGTATCTTTTGCCGACCTGAAACAGACTTTATTGTATTTCTCGCGCGAAATGTTTGCCGCCGACACACAGATAAGACTACGCCCTTCGTACTTTCCGTTCACCGAACCTTCGGCTGAAATGGATATTTCGTGCAATTTATGCGGGGGCAAGGGTTGTAGTTTCTGCAAATATACCGGCTGGGTCGAAATTCTCGGTTGCGGCATGGTCGATCCGGCTGTGCTCGAAAACTGCGGCATCGACAGCAAAGTTTATTCAGGTTACGCGTTTGGAATGGGTATTGAGCGAATTACCAATCTCAAATTCCAGGTGAAAGACCTGCGAATGTTCAGCGAAAACGATTTGCGCTTCCTGAAGCAGTTTGAGTCAGCAGGGTAGTGAATTTCTTTTATATATTTCTTTTAATCAGGTTATTGAATAATAATCCTGATGCTTTTGCTGGCGTTTTCACCTGTTAGTTGAAGCAGGTAAATCCCGGCAGGCAAATCATTCCTGAAGAGAGTAAATTCAGTATTTTGAATCGGCTCCTTTCTCACCAAAAAACCTGCTGAATTGTATAGATTATAACCGGTAAATTTCGATGTAATCCCGCCAATGTAAATAACGCATGATTCGTGCATTGGATTACTCCTGATTTTCACTTCAGTGTTGCCCGAACCATACTCCTTACGATGAGTCATGGTGGTATCGAGATAACAACTGTTGTATTCCGGGTTCATATATAAGTTTCCTGTTGAATCGCTTACACACAGCAACAATGGTCCGGCTCCCATTGACATGCACCAGCGGATAGGGTCGAATGGACTGAATAAGCTGCCAATGCCTTCAATCCACACTTCCGGCGGATTGTCAAATTGAATTCGCTTTCTGAAAGCATTTCCGACAAGAACCGAATCTACACTTATTACATGAGCGTAATTCGGGTAATAATACATTGAATCCACATACATTGAATCTCCGACTGCTAATGAAAAATCGTAGATAAGATATTCAATATCAGAGTATATTTCGGATTTATAAACCTTTTTGTTTTCTTCTCGGTATCCGTAATAAAAATCTTCATTCCAATTACCTTGCACAGGATCAGAAGTAGAATACAACACCTGATAGGTTTTACCATTCCACGAGCTTGTATCATTAATAAATTTCGATGATCGTGTGGTTATTATCCTATAATTGGGAATCGGGTAATAATACAGGATGTTTGCTACCGCCCAGATTTTTGAATTCTCGATAAATGGGATATAAGTCTGAGCTTTTATCTGGCTGAATGACAAAAACAGAAAAACGATTGAGGGGAAAAGTTTTTTCATAATGTCTATAATTATTACATATAACTGACAATCTGTATATTACTGGCAAATATTTATCAACTAATATACGCTTACCATCTATATAAAGGTACGTATCTTTTACAAGGTTACGACATGTATCAAACAAATCTAAATTCGTAACTTCTTGTAGCAAATCATTTTTTCGATCTTGAATTCACCACAGGAAAGGAACTACTCTCTTCGTTTTCTGCATATAGGCCTTGTAACCTGGAAAATGTTCACAAAGCAGGCTTTCCTCGAAAATCATCTTAACAACCAGATCTATTACAAGTATTAAGCTGATAATCAATTTTATGTAATCGAACTGGCCTGAAAGCAAGGCAGCCGCAAATATAAAAATGGAGGTGTACATCGGGTGACGTATCACTTTATACGGCCCTTCCGAAACCAAAGTTCCGTTTGTAACGGGATAAGGAACGATATTGAAATTGCCGAATCTCATGACTGCCATGGCCCAGAAAGCCAGGAAAGCAGAAATTCCCAACAAAACAAAACTCCACCAGGGCAAAGTAAACCAATTGGTTACAACCATCAGCAAAGCAAGGCATCCAAACTGAACTGCAACAAGAATTTTTCCTTTCATTGGTCTTCGGATAACGGCATAAAACGTTTCTGGCTTTCGGATTTTATGGTTTTCAAGTCAGTGAGGTGTAGCTCCAGGTCCTGCAGTATTAACCCTAATGAGGGAATTTCTTCCGGCTTAATATCCGCAGCCATTTGAACACCGTTAATCGAATTAATCTGTTTAATAAGGTGCATTACTTTATCCCTGGGAATGGCACCCTGTATGACCAGAAAATAGGTAAAGTGTTTTAGTTTAGGGATCAGATTTATTCCGGTTGAGCTATTGCTCAGCAGGCAAAAATCACTCCTGTATTCATCATTCTGGTGGTAAAAAAACCTGAAACAAATCAGTTTTCCTGCTTTTTCGAGATAAGCAGGTAAATCCTCTTCTCTTGATAAGTTGAGTATTGTGGTACTATTTATAAAGTGAACTAACTGGATGACAGGGATATTTGTGGCAATACCAATAAATGCATCTGCCGACGAAAAGGAAGGATCAAGACGTTGGTTGCGTGCCATTTTTCAGAGGTTAGGAGTTAAAGTTGGTAGGGATTTTTTTAAATCAGAAAGAAACGACAAAAAAGATTGTACGGTTAAATGTTCGCACAAAGATAAACATCCTTCGCCGTTGTGTAAAAAAATAGAACAAAGACAATATTGACAACATTCTATCTCTCTGATATGCTGATTATTAGAACCTTTTACCTTATCTCTTGGTTTCCAGGAACTTCATCAGATCCTCTTTACTCTGACTGAAAGAAAAAACATCAGCCAGCTGGTAATAATTTTCCCGGTCAGTGGTGTAATCATAAGCAAATTTTGCAAGTTCCAGTCGTGAATCTTCGAAAGGGATCAACCGTAAAATCTCGCTCACCTGCCTAACGGTAAAGCACTTCTTACTCCTTATGATCTGTTTGGCCAGGCTGACTTTGGTCGAGTTTATACTCTCCTTGTTTATCGCCTCCGTTATTTGACTAAAGTCGTTGGCTGTAATAACACAGGGAGGCGGTAATACGGCAGGTCCTGAACCATTTCCATGGCTGTTAATAAAGTCGGTATACGCTGTTTTATTTGGGGTTTGGGTGAAAAGCTGGGTGCCGAATGGGAGGTTTTTCACATCGAAAACTGACATGTAAACCGTTTTAAAAAAGCTCAGCCTGTTCGACTCCGATTCGAGCAACGAAGCCAGTTTCATTGCCTGGCTGACACTAAAACAATAATCACGGGCTACCCGTGAAAGCATTAATATGCGGTCGGATTCTGAATTTTTGGCAGAAACCTGTTGTGCAAACCTGGTAAATTCGCTTTCGGGCAAAGGTTTGTTGCAATTCGAAGGTCCACGGTAATTTTCGCATTCAGGATAGTCAAAAGCTGGAAAATTCAAAGCCCCGGGTAGGTCGTGGGGGCGAATATCTCCGGGATTGGTCTTCCCGTTAGTCACAAAATCGTACAACATAAAAGCGGTTGAGAACCGGGTAAACCCATCTAATACAACAAAGTAATTTTCTTTATCAACCGTAGTATTCCAGGCCGATTTAGCAACATCGAGGCGGTTAGCGTCTTCTTTAAGTAGTTCAATCAAAGATCTGACCTGTTTTACGGATAAACAATTGCTCATAACTACTGATTTTGCAGCTTTAAGTTTGCCGTCTTCGGTCGGTTGTTGTAATATGGATTTCTTTTTCATACCGAATTCGTTATCCGTTATAGGTTTATTGCAACCTTGAGTGGGGCGGGAAGACTGGGCATTACTACCCAGCATTAAAACCAATAAGAAAAGGGTGAAAATACTTGCTCTCATAATTGTTTTATTTAACGTTAGCACTTGATAATTAAACAGATATTGGGAAACAGACTTATAAAAAGGCTATAGATCTGAATTTTTCTAAAGCAAATATAAGGGATTACTTTTAATATTTCGAAAAGGCATCCCGTTTTTTCATTTGTAAATGGTGTTTATCACATGGAAAGAAAATAAATTTGCCTCTGTCCTGCTTTGGTAATATTTTTGTATAAATGCTGAGTCTGAATAAGTGAAACGGATTTTAGCGTATAGCACCAATAAAATGAAAGATAACACCACCCTACATATTCTTATGATTGGATTAATGATTATTATTTCGGCTTGTTCAACTTTGAGAACGGATGGCAGCATGAACTTTGATGGTGGCCAGGCCGGAATGATTTATTTTAAAACCAAAGACCGGGGCAGAATAATTCATAGCATTACTGCTGATTTTGGTTCGTATGATACCACACAATATAAAAACCAGGCATTTTGGAAAGCCATCCGGAATCCGGACTGGTCTGATACTCTAATGAAAATGAAGGCCTTTTGGTACGGAGATTATGGAAAAGATTCCGAAACACTTGGTATTGCCATAGTTGATTATAATGGGGTAGTAATTACACAACGCCATACGGAAAAAGTAAAAAAAGTAAAAAAATATATCAACACCATCAGGCAATAAAAAGGCATTCGGTTTTTACAGATATTTTTTTCTTTACTCCTCATAGCTTTTGTCGAGACAATTGTGCCCGCTTAGAAATATTTGAAACTAAATTTGGATTGAATGATTTTTGCATCGGATTACTATGGCTATAAAGGAATTTCCTGTTTCATTTGACTTCGCTAATTAGTACCGAAATAAGTACATTTGCTTTTCTGAAACCCGTCCTTCCCGCCATGCTTAAAAAAAATCTATACCGTTACTTGCTTCCCGCCTTTATTGTGGCTGGTATC
The DNA here is from genome assembly GCA_903917425.1 of uncultured Bacteroidales bacterium. Lineage (GTDB taxonomy): Bacteria > Bacteroidota > Bacteroidia > Bacteroidales > UBA4417 > UBA4417. The sequence goes on along the minus strand of CAIXAQ010000044.1, from coordinate 3,583 downwards.
GGCTTACTCGCAGTATGGTTGGTTTATAACCCGGTAAGCTCTTTCAGGCAATCCATTCCGGGAATGGACGAGCGAAAAACCGGTGCCGTTGCCACACAAAAAGTAAATATCGGTGAAACCTTCACTTTCTTTAAAACCTGCGACGATATTCCCGGAACACGCTGGCCCAGGTTTCGTGGTGCCGATTTTGATAATGTGAGTAAAGAAAATATCAGGCTGATCGATAAATTTTCCAAAGAAGGTCCGAAAATCCTGTGGAAAATACTGCTTGGCGAAGGACATGCAGCACCTGCTGTTTACGATGGCCGCGTGTATATTCTTGATTATGATGAACCTTCGAAGCAGGATTTACTCCGTTGTTTCTCACTTTTAAGTGGCGAAGAACTCTGGCGGCGAGGGTACCATGTAAGGTTAAAAAGAAACCACGGACTTTCGCGGACTATTCCGGCTGTAAACGAAAAATACGTAGTAACCATTGGTCCGCGGTGCCAGGTAATGTGTGTTGACAGGCTCAAAGGCGATTATTTGTGGGGCCTCGACCTGGCGACTGAATATAAAACCGAAGTGCCTTTCTGGTATACCGGTCAATGCCCGCTTATTGAAAACGACACAGCAATTATTGCTACCGGTGGAAAAGCTTTATTAATCGGCATCGATTGCAAAACGGGCACAAAAGCCTGGGAAACGCCCAATCCTAAAAACTGGAAGATGTCGCATTCCTCCATTATGCCAATGACGTTCAAAGGGAAGAAAATGTATGTGTATTGCGCTGTTGGTGGAATTTGCGGAGTATCAGCAGCCGGTGCCGATAAAGGTAAAATTCTTTGGGAAACTACCGGGTTTTCGCCGGCTGTTATAGCGCCTTCGCCTTTGATTCTTGACAACGGACTTGTGTTTATGACTGCCGGTTATGGAGCCGGTGCGGCGCTTGTACAGGTAAAAGAAAACGGCGGACTTTATTCAGCCGAGATCGTTCAGCAATACAAACCGCTTGCTGGATTAGCTTCAGAGCAGCAAACTCCAATTTACTACAACGGGTTTATTTTCGGGATCTTACCCAAGGATGCCGGTGAACTGCGGACCCAATTTGCATGCTATAAAGCCAGCGATACGAAAAAAGCAATTATGAGCAGTGGCAAAACCGATAGGTACGGCCTTGGGCCATATATTTTAGCTGATAACAAATTCTTTATCCTGAATGATGACGGGGAAATGACTATTGCCAAATACTCGACATCAAAGTTTGCCGTTCTGGATAAAGCAAAAATTATCGATGGACAGGATTCGTGGGGACCTTTTGCCATAACTGGCGGGTATTTGCTGATGCGGGATTCGAAAACAATGCTTTGCATTGATGTGAGGGCGAAATAAAAAGTGCTTTGTGCTCTGTAAATTGTGCTTAGTGGCAGATTTTGTTTTGTGGAGTTTGGGGCACTTTGTTAAAATAAATTCGAACGAAAGCCATGCACAGTGCACTATGCACAATGTACTAAAAGCGATAATATAATTTATAATACACGAAATCTAATGAAACAAAAAATAATAATAATTTCCGCCATAATCCTGCTTTTCACGCTGGTTGCATTCATGGCAAAGGATTTTTTCTTTAGCAAACCTGATAATACTAATCCGTATGCATTTGACCTGAACAATATCCGTACAGCTGATACTGCAAAGGCGGTTTATACCGAAACGCAGCAAATCAAAACTACTCTTGAAGAAATTCATGGCATTGCAACCGATAACTCAGGTAAGATTTATATTTCGGGTAAAGATGGCATTGAAGTTTTTGATCCTTCAGGAAAATCAAGCAGCAAATTGAAAATTGCCGGCATTGCTCAAAGTATCTCGGTTAGTGGCAATGGCGATATTTTTCTTGGAATGCAGGATCATATCGAAATATGGAATACAAGCGGAAAACAAGCATCCAAATGGGCATCCTTCGGGCCGGATGCTGTTATTACCAGCATTGCCGTTAAAGGAAATGATGTATTTATTGCTGATGCCGGTCAGAAAGTAGTTTATCGCTGCGATCTCAAAGGAAATTTAATCAATAAAATAGGGCTGAAAGATCCGGCCACCGGCGTTCCCGGGTTTATTATTCCAAGTCCTTATTTTGACCTGGGCATCAGCAAAGATGGAAATTTATGGGTAGTAAATCCCGGCAGGCATAGTTTTGAAAAGTATACTTTTGATGGTGCACTGATTACCACCTGGAATAAGGCTTCCATGTCAATGGAAGGTTTTTGCGGCTGCTGTAATCCGTCTAACTTTGCTTTCCTGAATGACAGTCTTTTTGTAACCAGCGAAAAAGCAGTTGAAAGGGTTAAGATTTATAATACTGACGGGACTTTCCTTTCTATTGTAGCCACTCCCGATCAGTTTGAGGCTGGCACCAAAGGGCTTGACCTGGCGGTGGATAAGAAAAGTCGGATCCTTGTTTTGGATCCGGTGAAAATGTTGATTCGTATTTTTGAACCAAAGAAATAACTAAGGAAATGCAGAACCGAAGAGACTTTCTGAACTTGCTCTGCCGCGGAACCATACTAACCGGGCTGGCTGCTACCACCGGAGTTCTTGCATTCCGGTCGGTTAAAGGTGGAAATTGTGAACTTGGTACCTCCTGCAACAACTGCAAAAAATCGGATAGCTGCGATCTGCCCGAAGCCGCACTTTTCAGGCAAACCGTCTGGCAGCTCGATCCCACTAAGTGTATACAATGCGGACGCTGTGCCGAAAATTGTGTGATGTCGCCATCCGCCGTAAAAGTAACGCATGTTTATGCCATGTGCGGCTATTGCGATTTGTGCGGCGGCTACCTGAAGCCTGATACTAAAAATATCTCGACGGCAGCCGAAAACCAGCTGTGCCCCACTTCAGCAATAAAACGCAAATTCGTAGAAGATCCTTTTTACCAATATACCATCGATGAACCTTTGTGCATAGGCTGTGCCAAATGTGTTAAAGGCTGCGGTGCTTTCGGCAACGGCTCACTGCAATTGCAGGTTCGTCACGATCGCTGTGTAAATTGCAACGAATGCTCCATTGCACGGAATTGCCCTTCAGAGGCTTTTAGCCGTGTACCGGCAAATAAACCCTATTTGCTGCAGGGAATTGAAAATAAAAATGGGGCGGGAAAGATTGGTTGAAATAGTGCATTGTGCTATGTGTATAGTGCTCCGATAACTAAGCACAAAGCACTGTGTACTAAGCACAAAAACTAATATAAATGAAAAAAACTCTTGCCTTGGTCTTCCTCGTTTTCCTGTTCGCAGTTCAGTTTATGAACTCGTACGGGATTCAGCGTTTTCCAAAGCCGGAATTCGAATCAGGATATGTGCAGCCCGAAACCTTACTGCCAAATCCACGCGCCGAAGTGCTTGCAATTTTGGATATTGCGGTTCTGATTATTTCATTGTCGGTAGTTTCATGGCTGGTGATAAAGAAACGAAATCGCAACGGGGTTTTCTGGATGTCGTTGTTTGCTTTAGCATATTTTGGATTTTACCGCGAAGGATGTGTTTGCTCTATAGGATCCATCCAGAATGTCACGCTTGCCTTATTCGATAAATCCTACCTGATT
>CAIXAQ010000043.1 GCA_903917425.1 uncultured Bacteroidales bacterium | reverse complement strand
TTTTTATTAAACGCTGTGCAAATGGCAATTTATCAGCGGATAATTTTGGCAGGGATATTTTTATAAATGCGTTAATTCCAAACTGGCCAAACCTGAAAAGCTTAATAGATGCAATAATTTAACAATACCAGCCGGAGAAATCCGGCTGTTTTTATATTCATTCTGTTAATTAGAATCATTCTAAATAGCGTTGCCGGAGTAATACAGTTTGCATGACTACACAAAAATCCTAATAACAACCAGGTCGGTATCAGGGAACCAGTTCCGGTCTTTGTCTTATTAAGAATATTTCTAAATAATAATTTAAAATCCTGCCGCTGAGCAGGTTTACTTTTGTCCTTTTTATTTTTATCCCGGGAATATACATTTGTCTCTCATTTTAAAACTAACCTATTCCCAAGACCATGAAAAAAATCCTTGCCTTTTGCCTGCTGCTTTTTATTGGCAGCTTCGTGCATGGCGGTAGCTCTCCGCCTCAACCCATTCTTCCCGAAATCTCTCCAGGGTTCAATCCCTATCAGAGTGCCGACTGCTTCGCCCAGGCTTTGCCCGTCGTTACTCCTTACAGGATCGGGCTTGTGGTGATTCATTCTGAAGCTTATCAGGCACCTGTGTTGATGGAATATTGCACCATTTCCCCGACTTCTCAGGAAAAACAGATCTTACACCTGACTTCTGATGTAACTATTCAAACTGCTTTTGGTCAAAATCCTTTGAAAAGCGATATCGGTACGAATAAAATAAAACCTTCCAATGGCGGAAATCTAACTTGCTCTCTTCCTCCAACTTTGTACAACTGCCCTCTTCCTGCCTCCTAACTTTTCTCCATTGTTTGGTTCGTGCTGCCCGGCGCCGTGAGGTGGCCGGGTTTTTTGTTTTGTCCTTTCGTTTTCCCCCTTCTCAGAATATGTTTGCTGAAAAATAACTCATGCTAAAAATACGTCGTGCCGACATGCTCAGGGAATATGATATCAAATCCGATCCCCAGGGCAGACAGGTAACTTTCTCGATCCGGTTTATTAAAATAAACGGGGAGTCCGTTTTCCTGCCCAGGGCAGTGGCTACCGGCCTGAATTGGAACGTAGCCAAAAGCCGGATGAGGGGTGTCCGGCCGGTTTCCAGTAAACTGGATCCTATCGGGCATATTTACCCGGTTCGAATTGATAATATTATTGAATGGAATAACAAACGTGTGATCTTATGACAAAAATTCAATTCAACAAAGCGGGTGTTCCTCTTATGGCTTTTGGCGACAAAACCTTTGTTACCACTTCCGGAGCACCCAAACCTTCAGCGAAAAACAATCCTGCCAACAAACGCCCGGATGCTTCCAAAAGCATCATCTACATTTACGATACTACTTCCGTTTCCGAATACCAGCTTTGTTCCTGGGGAAATGCCAACGACTTCCCTTCGGTCAGCAATGATATTATCAAAAAAGTAGGCGTTCTCAGCACCGGTTTAAAGTTTACCCGGAACTTTACTATGGGCCAGGGGATATTCCCGGCAAGAGTAACTGGTTACGAAAGCAATGGCTCTGAAATTCTGGAAGTGATCAACGACAAAGAGCTTATTGCCTTCTGTCAGGGAAGGATGGTCCGCAGGTACCTGGAAAAAGCCCTTCGCGATTATCTGAAATTCGGCTGTGCCAATGTTCATCTGATCCCCGACGCCGAAGGAAAAACCATCAAAGGCATTGAGGTTATAAATGCGCTTTACAGCAGGTACACAGTGGCCAAAAACGGAATCATCGAAAAATGTATTGTTTCAGGTAAATTCCCCGACTTCCCCGGACAGGAATTTGAAGCTTTTGATATTCTGGATGATTTTGATCCGTATGCCGACCTGGACCGTCGACGGATGGGAGGAAAAATCAAAGGAAATTCCTTTGTCTTTGCAGTCAAAGATTCATGGAGCAACAACGATTATTACCCTGAACCAGCCTGGTACTCCTCCTATTTGGCTGGCTGGGTGGATATCGCCATGGTGGTACCCAAATTCCTGAAAAAAGCCTACGAAAATCAGATCAACTGGAAATGGCATGTTCAAATCCCATACGCTTTTTGGGATAAAAAATTCCCGGAAGCTGATTTTAAGGATACTCTAACCCGACAGACTGCTATTCAGGATTATATGGATAGCATCGAAACAAACTTGTGCGGATCCGATAATGCAGATAAACCTCTCTTTACTTTTTTCGATATCAATCCGAATAACGGAAAAGTAGAAGAACAGTGGATCATCACTCCCCTGGATAACAAATACAAAGAAGGCGACAAACTGGTAACTTCTGCTGCAGCTAACAGTGAAATCCTGTTCAGCCTGATGATTAACCCAAACGTGCTGGGCGCTGGAATGCCCGGCGGAACGTATGCCGGTAACCAGGGTGGAAGCAACATCCGCGAGGCTTTTCTGGTCAATATCGCAAATGCCTGGCTCGACCGGCAGAACATCCTTGACCCACTTGAAGCCATGCTCGAATTTAACGGTATAAAGGATGTGCAGCTTCGGTTCGGAAATACCATTTTAACAACCCTTGATACCGGCGCCGGTACTAAAAAAACACTCTCCTGATATGCTGATAACTACCATTGCCGAAATACGAGAAATACTCAAAATAAGCTCTTCCGTCGATTTTGATGTGCTGAAACCCATCATCGAAACCGTCGAACGCCAGTTTTTACGTCAGGTTTTGGGTGCAGAAATGCACAACAAACTGCTGGAATTTTACACAGCCAGCCCAGATGAAATCGTGGTACCCGAGCCGGATCCTCCTATTTCTCCTACACTGGAACAAATCGCAGCAGCTATAAGTAAATTGTTGAAACTAGCTCAGGTGGCAGAAATTCACCTGGTTTATTGGTATGGCTTCGATTTACTAAACGTGCAGATCATGAACGACGGCTTCAAACGCACCGAAACCGAAAAAGTAAAAGGCCTTTTCAAGTACCAGGAAGATAACCTCAAGGATTTTTTTAAAAATGCCGGCTTCAACGGTCTGGATGCCATGCTTGAGTATCTGGACGGACCGGATAAACTTTGCTTCCCTGAATTTCATGAAAGCGAAACAGGAAAACAACTCAAAGAAATGTTTATCTCTCGGATGGATATTTTCAGCCAGTATTATTTCATCGGTGCAAACCACCTGCTTTTCATGCGCCTGAAATTGCACATGAAAGTTATTGAGGATATCAAAATAAAACTGGTGTTGGGAAATATCAATTTCGATTTTATCAAATCCGAAATGGTCAAAGAAGTGCCGGATGCTAAAGTTGTGGAAATCCTGCCCTATATCCGCCGCTGTATTCCCTATTTCAGCACTGCCTTACTGATGGAGGAAACAAGCTCCGACCTGGGAGATAAAGGCCTGTTTTTCGAGAGCATTTCAAGCAATGCTTCCGATCACTCAAATAAAACCCCTTCGACTGAGCCTCGTATCGCTGCCCTTATTCAGAGAAACACGAACCTTGGAAACCATTACCTGCAAATTCTGAAAAGTTACTTACTTGAAAATGCAGAGGATTGGAACGGTTATGCTCAACCAAAAAATGGTTTACCTAATCGCAATAATTCTGGTAAAAAAACATTCTGGGCGTAAAGGCAATTGATAATGGTCGGTTGACAATTGACAATTATCAATACGGTTGCTGAGCTTGTCGAAGCACCGCATTAGCACATTACCGCATTAACACATTATCGCATTGAAGCAAATCTCCCTGCAATACAAACAATTCGGAATAAAGAGAACAATCTCCACCACCCTTCCCGAAAGATGGGATGAGCTTACACCTGCTCAGCTTATGTCTGTTTCGCGCAATGATGCAGGTTATATTCCCGAAACTGAAATACTGGCATACTTCCTGGGAATAAAGAAAAATGTTGCCGTATTGCTGGACGATTACCAACGCTATTGCATTGCTATCGAACTGGACTTTATGAAGGATTTTAAACCTTTTTATTCCTTTGTCATCCGTGAAATAAAAGGCCTCACATCTCCCAGGCCAAGTCTGGAAGGAATGTCGTTCGCTCAGTTTATGTTTACAGATACCTACAACGAAATAGCCGTTACAGCAGATGATAACTCTCAGCTAAACAAGTTTATCGCTTGCCTGTATCTTCCTGAAGGAAAAGCTTTCGATGATCAGCTTATTCAGGACCGGGCGGATTATGTTGAGATTTTCATCCTGCCGGAAGAAAAAACCGCCATTAACTTAAACTATCGGCTTGTAAAAGAATGGCTCTGCAATCAATACCCGCTCATCTTTAATAAACCTTCTGATGATCATGAAGAATCTTTGCCGTCCAATACGGCCGTTGATCGCAACCGCGGCAGCAATTGGGTAAAACTCTATGAATCCCTCGTCGGTGATGATATTGTTAACCAGGATAAATATGCTGCCCTGCCTCTTCATACCATATTCCGATACCTAACTCAAAAAATCAAAGAAAATGGCCGCAAATAATAAATTCGCTGAACTCGTTTGCTATTTCCAGCTTCTCGCTTCTGAGCATGTTTGTATTAAAAACTTTTACCGCTTTGAGGTGGACGAAGTGCTTACTGACCTTCGCGACATCGATACTCCCTGCCTCATCATGGAAGGCTACAAGTTTTCTTTTACTGACAATAAAAGCGACAATATCCTGAAGACAAGAGGCGGAGCTTTTATCCTGTTGGATCATGTGAAGGATATTGGCGACTTCAACGCCATTCATACGGCCTGGGATAAGCTCGAAGCCATTGGGGATGATGTACTGGCACGTATCAAATCAGACAGGCACGTTTCTTCGTCGCCGGTACAAAATTTCCC
>CAIXAQ010000042.1 GCA_903917425.1 uncultured Bacteroidales bacterium | reverse complement strand
TGATCATCATATTGATCCTGAAAACGAATTTGATCTTACCTTCTCCCTGACCACTGTTTCTTCGACTTCTGAATTATTATTCCAGATACTTTCGGAATCCGGATTTTCGGGCGGGATCACCAAAGAAATGGCTGAGTGCTTCTTTGTCGGAATTATGACAGATACCGGCTCATTCAGTTATGCCTGTAACCGGCCTGAGACGTTCGAGATTGCAGCGAACCTGATCAGGACAGGTATGGATGTGGAAAGGGTACACAGGCTCGTTTATGATACTTATACTGAGAACCGCATGCAACTTTTAGGTCATTGCCTTGGTGCGAATATGAAGGTGTTGTCCGAATATGCAACTGCATACATCTGGCTCACAAAAGAAGACCTGGATAAATACAATTACCAGCAGGGAGATACCGAAGGAGTTGTAAATTACGCACTTAGCATACAAAATGTTGCCGTAGCGGCTCTTTTTACCGAACGCGACGATCGCATCAGGGTTTCGTTACGAAGCAAGGGCGAATTTTCGGTGAATGATTTCGCCAGGGCACATTTTAACGGAGGGGGCCACCGCAATGCAGCCGGAGGCGATATTTTTAAAACCATGCCGGAAACTTTGGCCTGGTTCGAATCACTTTTACCGGTTTACAGTTCTGAAATCCATAAATCACTTTCTAAATATAAGTGAGGGTTTATAAAGATGCACAAGTTATACGTAATCCTATATTTTCTGGCAGCATTTGGATTATTATCATGTAACGGCAAACATGAAAACGCACCGAAAAGCAACTTAAACCAGGCTCAGATTAATGAGAAATTAGTGGGGGCTAATAAAGCAAGCGTTCAGTTTGAGAATGAACAAATTGATAAATTGACATCCGATAATGGATGGAAAATGACCGAAACAGCTACAGGTCTTAGGTACCAGTTCATTGAAAAAGGAAATGGTGCTAAGGCTGAAACTGAAAAAGTGGCTGTATTGGAGTATGAAGTTAAACTTTTTTCAGGCGAACTTATATATAGCTCGAAGCAGAATGGACTTAAAGAATTCAGGATTGGGAGTGGTGGCGTTGAAAGCGGATTGGAGGAAGGAATTTTATTGCTAAAAATCGGAGACAAAGTAAGATTTATAATCCCTTCGTACCTTGCTCATGGTTTGTCGGGCGACCAGGAAAAAATACCGCCAAAAGCCACACTTATTTATACAGTAAAACTGATAGACTTAAAATAAATTAAAAGCAATTAATATAAACAGAAGCAATTGAAATAAACAGAAACAATTAAAATAAACAAACGGATGAAAATGAAAATCAGAACAATTATTACTTTAGGAGTTGTAATCGGAGCATTTATGATTACTTCATGCTCAAAATACCCGGGATTCAAAAAATCGGAAAGTGGTATTTTTTACAAATTTCATGTCGAAAGCAAAGATACCCTTAAAGCAAAAGAGGGTAGCATTCTTACCATGAGCCTCCAATACAGGATGAAAGTTAATGGCAAAGACTCGGTCTTTTTCAATTCTGCTACGACAGGTAAACCTTTTGAAATCACCCTGGCCAAATCAGAATTTAAAGGTGATATTTACGAAGCTTTTGGCATGCTTCACAAAGGAGACAGTGCTACATTTATCGTAAACGCCGGTGATTTCTTCACTAAAACAGCCAAGTATCCTCAATTGCCTCCCGGTGTTGATAGTACTTCAGTAATGTATTTTGATGTAATGTTGATGAATTCCGAAACCATGGAAGCACGTCAAAAGGCTGAAGAAATGAAAGCTGAAAAGTTTAAAGGTGAAGAGCCGGCTAAATTGCAGGCTTATATGGCAAAAAACAAGGTTGCAACAGCACCTACAGCATCAGGAATTTATATTATTGTGCAAAACCCGGGTTCAGGCCGTGCTATTCAGAAAACTGAAATGGTTACCATGAACCTCACAGTTTCCTCAATTGAAGGCAATAAAATATTCTCAACATTGGATAACAACAAGCCAATTACTTTCGAGTATGGACAACCTTTCGATACTAAAGGCTTCGACGAGGCAATCGGTACTATGAAAAAAGGGAGTAAAGCAACTGTTGTTGTGCCATCCGCCATGGGCTTCGGCGACAGGGGGAAAAAGGATCAGGCGGGAAAGGATATTATTACTCCTTACTCACCTGTTGTATACGAAATTGAAGTACTCGATCTGAAAACCAAGGCCGAAGCCGAAAAAGGGAAAAAAGACGAAGAAGCAAAAGCTAAAAAAGCTGCCGACGAAGCAATGTCGAAAGAGCCTTCACTCATTTCACAGTATGTGAAAGACAATAAAATTAGCGTTAAACCTGATGCAGACGGTATTTATTATATTGAAAAAGTAAAAGGAACCGGTCCAAAAGCCACTGCAGGTAAAAAAGTAAAAGTTCATTATACCGGTAAACTATTGAATGGCAAAGTATTCGATTCGTCATTAACCCGGAAACCTTCGACACCTTATGAATTTACATTGGGAAAACAAGAAGTTATTCCGGGTTGGGACAAAGGAATCGCTATGATGAGTGCCGGTGGAAAGGCTACGCTTATTATTCCTTCAAAATTAGGATATGGCAGTAGCGGAGCAGGTGATATTCCAGCTTATGCACCACTGGTTTTTGATGTTGAACTGGTCAGCATCAGCGATAAATAACAGAAGTGCTTTGATTCTGAAAAAATGAGGTAGCTGTTTAGTTACCTCATTTTTTTTTGCTCAGCTACAAAAAACGGATTGAGTAAGGATGGCTTGTTATAGGTAACAGGCAAACCGTTTTCAAGCTGATTAACAGAACAGCCTGCAAAAAAGGCAACAGCCTGCCCGGCGGCTGTGTCCCATTCCATAGTAGGACCGAAACGAGGATAAATATCAGCTCCTCCTTCGGCCAATGTGCAGAATTTCAAGGAACTACCACGTGAAACAAAGGAAAGATGAGGATGCAACTTCTGCAAATTACTTATAAATGACTCCGTTTCCAGATTCATGTGCGATTTGCTGCCTAAAACAGTATAAACTTCCGGTTTCGAAACACAAGGCAAGCGTTCAGCAAGAATTTGAATGGATTGAAAATTTTCGAAATCAGTTTCATCTAACCGGCTGACAGCAAGCCTGAACGACCCAGATTTGCTGCCCCAGTAAATCAATCCGGGTACCGGGGCATATACAACTCCAAATATGGGTTGTGAATCGCTGATAATAGCAATATTAACCGTAAAGTCACCGTTTTTTTTGATAAATTCCTTTGTGCCATCAAGAGGATCGATCAGCCAATATTGTTTCCAGCTCTTACGGACATCAAAATCTATCTGGGAGCCCTCTTCGCTCAATATAGGTAGTCCTGAATCTTTTAATCCTTCCGAAATTATGTTATGTGCTTTCTGATCGGCAATTGTAAGCGGGCTGTTATCCGGTTTCAGTTCAAAAGTGAAAGGTTGGTTGTAAATATCCATTATGGCTTTTCCGGCCAGGAATGCAACTTTTAAGGTTTGGACAATGATTTTTTCTAAAACATCCATCTTACCTGCTCTTTTTTCTGTTTTCGATTAACTCTTTATACCCAAGCATTTCGTCGCGCAAGCGGGCTGCCTCAATAAAATCAAGTTCTTTAGCCGCTTTCTCCATGGCTCGCCGCGACTGATCATATTGTTTCTTGAGTTGTTCATCATTCATATACTTAACCAGAGGATCGGCGGCAGTATTAATGGTGTCTTTCTCTACATATGCCTTTGGATCTGTCTTGTATTCAATGTTATTGCTGAGACCCGAAGGTTCTATATTCTTAATTATCTGGGTAGGAGTGATGTTATGCTTAATATTATAAGCAATCTGTATGGCACGTTTCCGGTTTGTCTCGTCAATGGTTTGCTGCATCGACTTTGTCATTTTATCGGCATAAAATATAACTTTACTGTTCAGGTTACGGGCAGCGCGACCGGCCGTTTGTGTGAGCGACTTTTCGGAACGGAGAAAGCCTTCCTTATCGGCATCAAGTATGGCAACAAGCGAAACCTCCGGTAAATCAAGCCCTTCGCGTAACAGGTTCACGCCGATCAGAACATCAATGGAACCCATACGTAGATCCCGGAGAATCTCAATTCTGTCAAGCGTTTCCACTTCCGAATGAATGTATTTACAACGGATACCCAGTCTCAGCATGTATTTCGAAAGTTCTTCAGCCATTCGCTTGGTAAGAGTGGTAACCAGGATTCTCTCATTTTTAACGGTGCGGAGTTCTATTTCGTTGAGTAGATCATCAATCTGGTTCAGGCTTGGTTTTACCTCAATCTGAGGATCAAGCAGCCCGGTTGGACGTATAAGTTGTTCAACTACAATTCCTTGTGATTGATTAAGTTCATAATCAGATGGTGTTGCACTCACGTAAATTACCTGCCCAATTAAAGTTTCGAACTCCTCAAATTTTAAAGGGCGGTTATCCATTGCCGAGGGCAGGCGGAAACCATATTCCACCAGGTTTTGTTTCCGCGAACGGTCGCCGCCATACATTGCCCTGATTTGTGGCACAGTGGCATGACTTTCATCTATTACCATCAGAAAATCAGATGGAAAAAAATCAATCAGGCAGAAAGGCCTTGACCCTGTAACGCGACCATCAAAGTACCGGCTATAATTTTCAATACCAGAACAATAGCCAAGTTCCCGCATCATTTCAATATCGTAAGTTACCCTTTCCTCGAGCCTTTTTGCTTCCAGATGCCGTCCGATTTCTTTAAAATAGTCCACCTGCTTAACCATGTCCGCC
>CAIXAQ010000041.1 GCA_903917425.1 uncultured Bacteroidales bacterium | reverse complement strand
CTTATCAATACCCGCGAAATCTGGCTTTATTACTGTGTGAATCCTTACGGCCGCGACTACATGACCCGCGAAAACAGCAGCGGGGTGGATATAAACCGCGATTTTGGCTATGCATGGGATGATGGCAGCAGTTCGGCACCCTTTTCGCAGCCCGAATCCAAAGCCCTTCGCGATTGCCAGTATTCAAACCAGTTTGTTTCCTATACCAATTACCATAGCGGTGCCGAAACCATTTCTTATCCCTGGAGTTACCGTTTCAGCCCTGCACCCGATAATGCGCATATTGCCACCTTAGCCAGCATTTATTCGATTAATTCAGGGTATTCGAACCTACCTTACGGACAAGGTTCCTTGATTATGTACCTGATCAATGGCAGTACCAAGGATTTTAACTATGGCTGTATGGGATCGGTGGCCTGGTCGATAGAAATTTCGCTCGATAAGCAGCCATTAGGATCCTATATCCAGTATTATTACAACATCAACAAACCTGCCATGCTGGCCCTGATCGAACATGCAGGCTATGGCATAGCAGGCACAGTTACCGATGCTGTTACCGGGCTGCCGGTTAAAGCCTCTGTCTGGATTGGAAATAACTACCCCACTTTTACCGATGGCGATGCCGGCGATTATCATAAATACATGGTTCCGGGCATTTACACCCTTCGTTTCTGCGCCAACGGCTACCAGCCTTTGATAATAAATGATGTTACTGTTAACGCGCTGCAAAGCACGGTTACAAACGTACAGTTGCAACCGGCTCAATCGCAATTTGGATATAGAACATGCGTTTCGCGTATCCCCAATTTCAATGCTCAAAACCCTGGCGACGAAGGGTATACCGCTGCCTGCCTGGGCGCACCCGATAATGTTAATTATTCGCTTGGAAAGGGCGGTTATATCATGATGGATATGCAAACCCCGGTTGTTGACGAACCGGGACCGGATATCACGGTTTACGAAGGAGATGCAAGTCCCGAAGGATATTCAGTATATGCATTGACTGACATGGATGCTCCCTGGAAATTAATGGGAACCGGAACGGGCACATCCAATTTCGACTTGTTAACGGCAGGTGTTCCGGAAGCACAGTTTTTCGTGATTCAGGACGACGACAACGGAACGGCCAACGTAAATGACGCCGGCTTCGATTTCGATGCAATCAAAAATATTCATGCACCGATTCCCGATACACTTGCCCACCTTTCGGGAAAAGTTTACGATGCATTAAGCGGGCTGCATCTCGAAGGTGTTTTTGTTGCTATAGGCGACAGCCTTTTTATAACCGATACGGCCGGATTTTATTCGGGGGATGTAATGAGAGGTTCATCTGTGGCATGTGCTTCGCATGCATTTTACAATACCAGATGCGATACACTTCAATTAGTAGCCGGTGAAGTAGTTACACATGATTTTTACCTCAATAATAATGTTGGACTACCGCAAACCAAGCCTGTATTTTCAGTCTCAACTTCACCAAACCCTTTTAACGACAAACTTGATATTTCGTTTTTTAATGAGAAAGAAGGAAGGGTAAAAATCTTTCTGACGCCTGTGGATGGTACCGAAAGAATTTTACTTGTAGATTCCTATTTCGGCAGCGGAATGCATAGTTTTATTGTACACCCTGACGAAATTGCCCGGCATAGCCTTGCTTCCGGAGTTTATATTTTGAGTATCGAAAGCGACTATAGCAAGCAAAGGCTTAAAGTTGTAAAAATATCAGGGCGGTTGTAGCTGATGTTTTGATGGTGCGAGATATGTTTTTATAAATTCAAAAAGGCAGATTCAAAGGTCAAAGTTTTTGATTATTTATGCTAACAGATTTAGTCTATTGATGGTTTTTGCACAAACAGTTTATATTGCAATACTTTTTGAACTTTTTTCCTTCCATTCGACTTCTTTTTTATTTTTTCGACACATCCGGCTATGCATACTTGGGAAAGCCCGCCAGAAACCCGGTTTATCCCTATGCCTGGCGGGAATTGCTTGCCTGGAACCCGGTTTACCCGGTTACCTGCTGGTATTTGCCATTTCAAAACAATGTTGAGTCGTAAAATATTTTCTAACGCAAAGTCCGCGAAGGAGACGCAGAGAGTCGCAGAGCTTATTTTATAGTGCCTTCTTTGCGAACTTTCGGCTGGCTCACTGCATGGCTCTGTAGATAACTTTGCAGGCAAATTTTCGGGATTTAATGTTATCTATAACACGTTGAAAGACCATTGGAAAATTGCCGCTCTGATATATCAACATGACAAGACTATACTGAGCAATATGGAATGTAAAACTCACTCTGTAAAAACCGCCTTGAATTTTAGTACATTTGCCTTATGAATCCGATAGAACTAAATAAAAGCAAGTTAAACGAACTTTGTGATACCCATAAGGTAAAGGAATTATATTTGTTTGGTTCGGTATTAACTGACAAATTTAACGATACCAGTGATATTGATATGTTAATTCAATTCAACCAGGTTGAGCTGTTGGAATATTTCGATAATTATATGGATTTAAAAGAAAAGTTGGAACAACTGTTTCTTCGGCCGGTTGACCTGGTAGAGAACCAGGCGATCAGGAATCCAATTTTCAGAAAAGTGATCGAAAGAGAAAAACAATTGGTCTATGAACGAAAAGGTGCTTAAGTGTCTGTACGATATAAAACTAGCCATCGAAGAAATAGATTCATTTTTTGTCGGAAGGCAAAAGAGGTTTGATGAGTATTTTAAAGATATACTCCTGAAAAGGGCTATTGAAAGAGATCTGGAGATTATTGGAGAAGCGATAAACAGAATCCTCAAAGAGGATCCGT
>CAIXAQ010000040.1 GCA_903917425.1 uncultured Bacteroidales bacterium | reverse complement strand
TTTTTTTTGACCTTAACCTGATGGAAATAAACAAAAAGCGTATCCGGCGATTTATCAGCATAACACTTTTAGTACTTTTAACCTTAGTTGCGCTTGTTGTTTTTAAGGATTTTATTTTTGAGCCGATTGTTCATCCCATGCCTAAAATAGCGCAAACCATTGAATATGGTATTGTTACCGATTCTTTTAAGATTGATCGCGATGAGGTGAAACCGGGTGAAAACCTGGGAGGAATTTTCACCCGTTTAGGCGTGGATAATAAAATAGTCGGTAATCTAAACTCTTATACCGAAGGAGTTTTTGATATCCGCAAACTTCGCAGCGGGAATACGTATACCGCCATGATGAGCAACAGCGGCGACAATAAACTGAAGTATTTTATATATTCCATCAATGACACAAGTTATGTGATCTTCGATTTCCGCGATTCACTGCATGTGCACAGAGATTCCAAAGAGGTGATCAGGAAACTCAAATCATTGACGGGTGTAATAAACTCTTCGCTTTGGACTACTATGCAACAAGCGGGTGCCGATCCCAACATGGCAGTTGCGCTGGCGAATATTTACCAGTGGTCAATCGATTTTTATGCGATCCAGAAAGGCGATTCTTTTAAAGTTATTTACGAAGAACTTGCTGTAGAAGGTAAGTCGATTAGTATTGGCGAAATACACTCTGCTGTTTTTGTTCATAACGGGAAGGAATACTATGCACATCGGTTTGAACAGGGCAATATTACCGACTATTTTGATGATAAAGGACAAAACCTGCGCAAAGAATTCCTGAAAGCGCCGTTAAAATTTTCGCGTATAACCTCTAAGTTCTCCAATAGCCGGATGCATCCGATTCTGCGTATCCGCCGTCCTCATCATGGGGTTGATTATGCCGCACCCAAAGGCACTCCTGTTCACACAATTGGCAACGGAACAATTCTTAAAGCTTCGTACGCCGGTGGTGCCGGCCGGCTGGTAAGTATCAGGCACAGCAATGGTTATACAACTTCCTATATGCACCTGGCTGGTTTTGGACCTGGGATTCACCCGGGAACGAGCGTCAGCCAGGGACAGGTGATCGGGTATGTGGGCAGTTCAGGCTTATCTACCGGAGCACACCTGGATTTCAGGGTTTATAAAAATAATGTGGCTATCGATCCGCTTAAGATTGAATCTCCTCCAGCCCTGCCGGTAGAATCCAGGTATAAGGCAAGTTTTGATTCCATCAGGTCATTGTACGAAAAAAATCTGAGATTGATAAAATAAGTTTTTAGAATTTGAAAATGAGGCAATTTGAAAATTTGAAAATTCGGTAATTTTTAGTGCTTCAATGCAGATTCGGTGCATTTCAGACGATGAAACTGTGAAATGGCCCATCCGGACCGGACGCGACCAGACATGAGATCCAAGTAAAATAGTATAACCGAACTATGAAGCTATTTCAATCACTGAAGCGGATAACATAGAGGCCATATCGTTGACAAAGAGGTTAAAGAATACCAGTCATCAATAGTTGGATCAAGATTTCTGGATGAATATTGTTGGTAAGGAAGATTTGTTACTTCTACTTTACAAAAAGGAACCTGGCAAATATTTTGGACCACATAGGCACAACAGTCCACATAGAAAATGACTCATAGGGGTTCTGGATAATTTAAAATTCTCGAAAAACGGAAACGGCCCGTATAACAACCTTTCTATATGTTTTTGTTTTGTGTCCTTATGTGACTATTGTGGTTTCAATTTTAACCTGGTAAAGCAGAATTACTGACAATTAATTTCATCGGATTTTCATCAGTATTTATTATACCTCACAATTTCGTCAAAAGCTTTCCGGATTTTAGTCCGTTGCGGGTAACCATCCACGGCATAACCTATGCTTATAACCAATCCGATG
>CAIXAQ010000039.1 GCA_903917425.1 uncultured Bacteroidales bacterium | reverse complement strand
CGCTGGAAGCGGGCTTCTTTGCTTTAAAAACTATGTGGGTCGATAACTTTTAGTTCTGTAATATTTTTAAAGTCGGAAGTATTACGGGTAATTAAAATAAGGTCGTATACAAGCGCAGTAGCGGCGATAATGGCATCGGGGAGTTTAGTTTTATGCTTTTTGCGAATCAGGATACTTGCATCAACAATATTACTGGTTAAATCAAATATGGTAGCATCGTTCATGAAATTGGAAAGCATTTGATAATGTTCATCAGCAGCATTAAAGCCGAGCACTTCAATTTTAGTAACTACCGATACATTAGGGACAGCATCAATAATGTCATTCATAAAATTCATTCCATTGACAGGAAGATTTTTACCGAGATAATCAATTACTGTATTGGTGTCAATTAAATACTGCGGTTGTTCCATTCGGTGCGACTTTGATTCACATAATTTTGAAGTTCATCAGCAACGTCAGAAGGCAGTTTGCCTGCATATTTTTCAGAAAGCTTTTGCCCGGTCTGTACGCTTTTTCTTAACACTTTTATAATGTGCAAATCTTCCAGATCTTCCAGAAGCCTGTAAGCCTTGTTGTTGTTTATTTGTACGAGTACTGTTTCCATTTTAAAAGTATTTTAAGATTTCTTGCATTTTATTATTAGGAAGAAAGGCATCTAACATAGCAAAAGCGTGTTCCTTTTCATTGCTGGTCAGTTTTTCAGAATGCTACCTGACAAAATGCAATTATTCATATTATCCTTGAGGACTTATTGCACAACGCGAAAGGAATTGTGCAGAAGTTGGAGAAATCCCTTTTTATTAACGAAGTTCATCTAATCAGCATACAAAATGCATTTTAGTAAACCTTAGTCTAAAACTTATATTGCAAAAATAGCATAAAAATTATGCTTTAGCAAACGAATATAGACAAGAGAGCAAGAAGGTGGACTTTTAGGCTGATCCCTCTGCTATAAAACGTACCACAACTAATAATGTTGTCGTTGAAGATTTATATCACAATACGACAGGATTCGCCTGGTAGTATATGGGTAGGCGGGTTTACACCTTCCTCTTTATCGTAACCAACTGGTTCCGAAAACGATATAGAAGGCAAAATCATCGGTGCTCTTTGCAAAATCCATTCCCATCTGTAAACCGAATTTTCGGGCTAGCAGGTATCGGAATCCTGTCCCCACCGAACTGATGCTTTTCCCTTTTTCGAAAGATTCAAAATCGGAAAATGCATTGCCTATGCCGGTAAAGCCAACGAGGTTCCAGCGTTTGTAAACATTCCAATTTACCTCTGCTTCCATAACAGTTGTGTTATTATTCTGGTATTTCATCAAAGGGGCACCACGTAAAATAACAATCGGCCGGGCGTAAAACGGTATATCACCAAAGGAGTATGTGCTTTCGTGCCTTACGCCAATCATGAGTTTATCATTAGCAGGAAAATATCCTATCATCCTGGCCGATAATCTGCCATATAAACCATCGCTTCCCATCCAGGTATCGCTGTATGTTCCCGAGAGCTCAATAAAAAATCCTTTATTGGGTGAAAAAACATTGTTCCGTGAATCGTAGTTCAACACAGCCGTAGCTTCGCTCAGGGTCGAACTGAATTCAGTTCCTTCAAATTCGGGTATATCAACCGGGATTTCGAATGTGTTATACGTATCAAAAAGCAGGTAACGACCACCAATAAAGAAATTCGTTCCGGCCAGCCTGAATTTGATCTGTTGCAGTACAAGCCATGCGTCTAGATTTAAGTTTACAGACACATTAGCAAGGCTTTCGATATAGCCGGAACCGTAATATCCAATGTTTATATTGGTGCGTACAAGTGCACCCATATACCGGATACGATCGTGGTTCCAATAGCCAACATGAAATGCGCCTGCCATCCAGGTGCCGTTCTGAGTGCCGCCGCCTAATACACCCGTTATGCTGGGTGGGCCATGCTTAGCCGAATACGACGAGTGAAAATAGATGGCCGCACCAACTACACCATACCCGACTGCCGGTTCGGTAATAATTGATGGTACAAGGAGGAATCCTTTTTTATTTAAAAGAAAGTTACTGATATCGATCGCATTATCAAGGCTGTCACGAAAGGCGGAGAAAGGCTTTTTGCTCTCCTGGGCGTTGTTTGTTAAACTGAGAATAAGAATAAATAGCATCAGAAAAAAAGATTTCGTTTTCATGATTTTCTGATTTTTTATAAACCGGTATCAAAAGTAATGAAAAGGAATTGTTCAGGCACGAATTGAATGGAACTGGTCTTTTTTTTTGTCAGGAGACCGAAGTCGGAAGTGGTTGCTGATTTGATATTATGCTGCAAACGGGAAAATTTCCGCATTCATTAAATCTCAAATTCCAAGCTCCAAATTCCAGGTAGGGTTGTAGAGTAGGTCTTGGGACTTGAAATTTGGGTCTTGGGACTTGGGTCTTTAAATGTTTTATCCCACACTAAGTATAATTGTAAAAACAAGAGCTGTTTGCCTGTCAGAACGGATATCCGATTGCGATGTTCCACATAATATTATCCCTGCGCCAGGGTCTACTAAAATCAATTTCATCAATTACCCATTGCTGCCCTTCGGGTAGATAAGGCTTACGCAACGGAACAGAAAGATCGAAACGAAGTAAAATAAAATTAAAATCGAAGCGGAAACCATATCCCGCGCCAACAGCTAATTGATTATAAAAAGTATTCATATCAAACTTGCCGCCAGGCCTTTGCGGGTCGTCATTTACAAGCCATATATTTCCCGCATCGACAAATAATGCCCCTTTAAAACTTTTATAAATATCAAAACGGTATTCAAGACTTGATTCAAGAGTAATGTCACCGGTTTGATCAACATATATATTGGTCATGTCTTCGGGTGGAGCATAAGTTCCGGGACCAATTGATTTTGAAACAAACGCCCTTATATTGTAAGGCCCTCCTACATAATATTGTTTAATGTAAGGTATTGTTGATGAATTTCCATAGGGTACACCCACGCCCGCAATCAGTCGCCAGGCAACCTGGTTTTGATTGTTTAGTTTATAATAATATCTCACTTCGTTGCGGAGCATAGCAAACTGCGAATACGGCATTCCTAGAAGCTGGTGCTGGTCCTCTGGCGTTGGGCGGGTTCCGTTAAACGCAGTAGTGATAAGGCTTGTAAGGTTACCGGCAAGGTCAATATTTTCATTAAGGTACAAACTGTGCCGGGAACTTCCCAGGTTTATACGCCTGTTTACAAAATTAAAGCTGGAGCCCAAAATAAACTGCTGCTCAAAACTCTTCTTTATGGAGGGATTCTCCTGCAGGAACTGCGCAAATTCTTCGGATGAATCTGCCAGAACGGTATAGCTGATATCAAT
>CAIXAQ010000038.1 GCA_903917425.1 uncultured Bacteroidales bacterium | reverse complement strand
TTGACAGCATAAAGAAATTTACCTGTTGGATCAAGGTTGATAAACGAGGGATTATCCGTTACAGCCGATAATTCAGTTTTGCCGAGTTCGCCTGATTCCTGGTTGAAACGGCATGAATAAATGCCTTCACTTCCTTTGCCTGTATATGTTCCTATAAAAACCAGTGACGAAGGTTGTGGTGTTTTGCAGGAATTAAAGAACAGAAGTCCAAGAAAAAGAATTCCCAACTCCCTGACATAACGCTTATGCATGATTGATTTACGCATAATTCACATTTTATCTAATTATAGTCCAAAGGTATGTTTTTCGTACCATTGAGAAACATCACCGTAACATCCTTTTAAAATTGAGAAACCGAATGTTAAGGAAGTAATCCAGGATCTGAAAAAACAGAATTGTTTTATCTGATTTCCTGGTATTTAATTTTACGTCCGATTGGTTTTGACGATATAATTTAAAAACTCAACTTACGGGACTTTCAAAAAACTCTTAACCTGTTTATCTGACAAATAATACAATGCTGTTCCAACTATCATCCCGATAAGATATCCATACGGGAGCCCGCAGGCGATAAGTCCTACAAGAATAGCTATAAAGAAACTCTTCTTCGAGTCGATGATGTCTTTTATATAAACCATTAACCAGATGCCCTCAAACAAAAGAATCACGCCTAAAACAGGCAAAGGAAATATTTTAACCACGGTAGCAAAACTTCCGCTGAAAAACACGCCAAGTATCAGGAACATAGTCCCATAAATTGCTACCGACCCGCCCGTTCGTGCACCAAACGCATAATGCCCCGCCATTCCGCCCGATCCGTGGCATGTGGGGATACCACCTAAAAACGGATTTATAAGATTGATCATAGAATATGTCAGGCTGATTTTTCGGATTGTTATTTTTTTCTCCGGGAAATGATCTTCTGCAATCTGCCTGGTTGCTATTATTGAATTACCGATCGAAAGCGGTATTTGTGGCAATGCCAGTACCAGAAACCCGGTTAACATATCCGCCAGGGTTGGAGTATAAAACTTCGGACCCGTAATCTGAATCAATTTAGTTCCTGTCAAAACATCATAATGAACCACCAGGGCATAAGCTATTCCTGCCAGTATGATAAAAATGGCCGGAGGGTATTTTCGGTTCCCGAGCAATAAAATGGTAACTACGAAAGCAATACCTGCAATAAAATACCCGGGATACGAATCTGAAAGAACATAATCCTTTAACGCAATCATCGAAAGCTGTATTCCTAATCCAAATTGTATACCCCGCACAACCACCTTGGGAATATATTTTGCAATCAGGTCGATCATGCCTGTTAAGGTAAGAATCAACATCAGGATTCCAATGGCCATTCCGCCTCCATAAATGATGTTCGGGCCGATTTTCTGTGCAATCACAATCATAGCCACCGCCTTCAGCGGTTGAACAGGCATAGGTATTCCATAAATAAATGCAGTGAGCAATTGCATGATCCCATACGTTATCAGCACACTTGCAGTGTCGAGCCCACTAGCCAGAATCATCCCGATAATTAAAGGAAGATCCGTTCCTATATCGCCAAAAGCACCGGAAAGCTCATTCCTGTTGATGCTTATTCTGTTCCGGAAGAATCCCTGAAGAGTCATTAATTATTTTTTCAAAACGGATAGGTTTATCAATCAAACATTTGCAAGTTTAGCTGATTAACTAGGATTTAAGGCAATAATACAGAAAATTTCTCACCTGAGAGCAGTTCCTTTGAAGTTCGGGAAACTGAACTTTAAATTCCAGGTGATGCCGCTTTCGTTTGATAATGGCAGTAAAAAATTAAACTATGGGGGAATTGAGGATATACAACACTTTTCCGGCAGAAAGCTCATTATGTTTGATGTTGTAGTATGCAGCGCTCATAAGGAATTAATTGATAAATAGTTAAGCAGTAGTATTTCCAGTTTGAAACATGTTCCCTTCAGCAAAATTTCATTTTTCTACAAAATACTCATTCGACTGGTTTTCCTCATTCCAAACTTGCCCTTTATGTGGTATCCCTGTATTTACGCCTGTTCTGATTAATAAATTCTGTTAAAAAAATGTTAAAAATCCGCAATGAATATCAAAAGAATTACTTTCGCACTCCATTATAAAAAAATATAATTTGGTAAAAAATAATTACGATTTAACCTTTCTGTATTTCAATCGTCATATACCCATCTAATTTTATTTATGAAGGCTCATAATCGATCAATCCTGCTTTTTATTCTTACTTATTTTGTTTCCATTGCATTAGTTAATGCCCAACCGGCCGGTGGTAAAACCAATGCCGGAGGAAACAGCATTAAGGATGGTTTCGGCATTATTACAGGAGCATTGCACGATGCCGCAACCAATGAGCACGTTGAATACGGCAGTGTTGTGCTGTTTCGTAGTTCCGACAGTACTATGGTTACAGGATCGCTGACCGACACTAAAGGGAAATTTCTTATCGAAAAAATTAAAACCGGCAAATATTACATTCGCGTGCAGTTTATTGGCTATGAAAACAAAATAATTCCAAACATAAATATTTCCAATCAAAATGCAGACGTTAAGTTGGGTGATATCTCAATTCAACCAAACTCCTCGACCTTATCAGGCGTTGTGATCACTTCACAGAAAGCTCTGATCACCAATAACCTCGATAAAAAAGTGATCACAGTCGATAAAAATATGGCTATAGGCGGAGGAACTGCAACCGATGTTATGGAAAATGTACCTTCCGTTTCTGTGGATGCCGATGGCAATGTCAGCTTACGCGGAAATCCCAATATCACCCTTTTAATTGATGGTAAGCCTTCCAGTCAGACAGGAATCTCAACAAGCGATGTGCTGAACCAGATACCTGCCAATGCAATCGAGAGCGTTGAAGTAATCACCAATCCTTCTGTTCGTTACGATCCTGACGGAACTACAGGCATCATAAATATTGTATTAAAAAAGAAAGCCCTTCAGGGATTTAACGGGGTTATATCAGGAAATGCAGGCACCGGCGACAAATATAACGGTACTTTTAATCTGAATTACCGTAAAGATAAATTCAACGTATTCGTGGGTGCTGATGGCAGGCTGAACCATATGAAAACTTCAATGGAAAGCACCCGCACATCTACACTCAGTGATGCAGACACCGAAGTTCTGAAACAATCTCAATCAGGTTCAATGGACCGCAATATGTACAGCCTGAGCGGAGGTATTGACTATTTTCTGGATACGCGGAACAATCTGACTTTTAGCGTGATTAACCGTAATATGTCCTTTAACTCGACCGGCAATACATTGAACAGTAACTATAACGGGTCCGACTCCCTGATCCGGTATTTTGAAAGACAGAATGATGCAATACGCAGTGTAAATTCGTTTGATTACACTCTCTCCTATAAACACCTTTTCCCCCAGAAAGGCCGGGAATATACCAATGATATTATATACAGTTCCAACCAGATGGAATCCGGAACGGATATCAGTCAACAGGATTATTCAATACAGGGATCTGAACCTATTGGCGATCCTTTTCTGCAAAAAAATACTGCATTTAATACTAATACAGCACTAACCATCCAGGGAAATTATATTTATCCCATGGATGAAAACGGCCGCATCGAAGCCGGTTATAAAGCTGCACTTCGCGATATGTCAATGGATTATATATACAGCTATCACAATGATTCAACAGGTTGGGTGGACCAGGAAGATCTGAAAAATAAATATGACTATACCGACCAATTGTATGCCATATACGGAATTTATGGCAATTCGGTTGGCAAATTAAAGTACCAGGCCGGGTTGCGTTTTGAACAGGTGTTTACCAAGTCAAAGGTTTTTCAAACCAATACCGACTACAACAGTAACTATTTCCAGTTATATCCATCATTACATACCCAATATGATCTGGGTAAAGAAAGAGAATTGCAATTCAGTTACAGCCGTCGGGTGCAAAGGCCTTCTCCAAGGGAATTAAATCCTTATGTCGATTATTCTGATTCGTTGAATATAGAAACAGGTAACCCTGCATTGAAACCTGAATTTGCAACATCCCTGGAGTTGGGTGTTCAGAAATATTGGAAAACCAGTTCTCTTACCTCAAGTATTTTCTACAACCGCACAAAAGATGTTGTTGAAGATATCACGCAGATGCAATCTGACGGGGTCTCTCTTACCATGCCAATGAATATCAACACTTCCACTAAATACGGCATGGAACTTATAGGAACCATCAGCCCGCAAAAATGGGTAAAGATAAATGCAAATGTTTCCTTTTTCCAGGATATAATGAGTCCTCTGCCTGAGCAGAATATTGAAGGATCCAGGCTTTTCTCATGGAATTCACGACTGAATCTCTCGTTTTTTCCATGGGAAAACGGTTCGTTCCAGTTAATCGGCAATTACAATGCACCAACCCGAAACATCCAGGAATATCATAAGGAGCAGTATTATGCAGATGCCTCTTTCAGGCAGGATTTTTTAAAGAATAAACTATCCTTGAGCCTGCGTTTAACTGACATTTTCAATACCCGCACTTTTTATGAAACAACCAGCGGAAACGGTTTTACTACCGAAAGCCAGCGCTATCGCGAGTCGCGGGTATTTTATGTGGGACTGCAAATGCAGATCAACAACTACAATAAAAAACTATCGAAAGATAGCGGAAACGGCGAGAATGGCGAACAGGACGGGTTTCAGTAAGTGGTGAGAGTTTATAGGACGTTAGCCATTAAACAGGTATTTAAACAGCAATATTACTGGCACCATAATTATCCAAGAATTATTCAACGAAAGATTTCAAGTATGTAATCCTTTCACTTCTTTTAAAAGTGAGGATCATTTCTGTCAATACCAATATCATGCCCTGAAACGGGGTCCTCAACAGGTTCGAGATGAGTAAAAACCGTAACCGGGGCATCAAAAAGGTCGCGAATATTTCTTTCAATCTTTTCGACTAAATCATGGCCTTCCTGTATGGTCATTTTACCGGGTAAAAGTATATGAAGCGAGACAAACTTCCGCTGACCGGCTTGCCTGGTCATAAGAGAATGATATTCGAGATGCTGATCTTTATATGCATCCAGGGCTTTAGTTATTTTTAACCTTTCATCTTCAGGAATAGAGGAATCGAGCAAACCCAAAGCGGATCGACGCATCAGTTGGTAACCTGTCCAGACGATATTCAGGGCAACTCCGATGGCTACAACACCATCAAGAACAAGCCATCCGGATATTTTTACAATTCCAATGCCAATTAAAACTCCTACCGATGTGTAAACGTCAGTCATTAAATGTTTCCCATCGGCTTCGAGGGTAATGGAATGGTTTTTTCTTCCGTTTTTAATGAGAATCAGTCCAACAGCGAGGTTAATAGCTGAAGCACCTAAGGAAACCAGGAGTCCGATTCCAACATTTTCGAGAGGCTGAGGGTGAATTATGCGTGGAATAGCCGACCAGATAATGCTGAAAGCCGCTAACACAATTAACCCTCCTTCGATGGCACTCGAAAAGTATTCGGCTTTGTGATGTCCATAAGTGTGTTCTTCATCAGCAGGTTTTTCAGCCAGGGTAATCATAAAGAGTGCAACTATGGCTGCTATCAGATTTACACCCGACTCAAGGGCGTCAGAAAACAAGCCGACCGAACCGGTAAGAAAATAAGCAAAAAGTTTAAGTGCGATGGTTGCAACAGCTGCTGCAATAGCCAGGTAAATAAATTTTTTCAGTGATTTGCTCTGCATACTTATGTCGGCTTTAATTTAACGTTCCAAATTTACGATATTTAGGATTCATTAATGTCAATGGTTTTGACCTGAACAGGGCTTATACCGTAGCCTTTTATTATTCTCATCAGCATTCTCTTTTATTTATTGTTAGAACATGAATTTCTTTCTTTACTTTGCATTTAACTCATCTTTACTTAGTATTTATTGTACTCTAAATGGATTCCATCTCATTTTTTGATACTGAAATTGAACCTAAAAGCCGGAAGATACTTGATATTGGAGCTGTAACAGCAGATGGAAATTCCTTTCATTCAAATAGAATATCCGATTTTATAGCATTCATTAAAGGCTCAAAGTATATCTGTGGTCACAATATATTTAAGCCCCATTTGCGACAGTGCGCTGTTATGGGCTGGGCTTTATTTAATGATAATTTTATTTACTTCAAATGTTTTTTGATTTTGAACTTTTATAAAATACACACCACTATGCAAATTACTTATATCTATAGTCGTCCTGATACTATTTAAGACTTGTTCAATTAATACATGACCGTTAATATCAGATAATGAAAAAGCACTTTGACTATATATTTGTGATATTTCAATTATTATTTTTTCGCTTGTGGGATTCGGATATGCTTTGAATGATTCGCTTATAATTGTTTCGGCTATTCCTGCAGTAGTAATCGGAAAAACAAACATTTTAGCTGTTTTAAAAAAAATAGACATCGTATAAGGATAAGGCGCAGTATTTGACCAATTATAAACACCAAAATCCCACCAATGCGGATTGGTGCCAAATACAAGCGTTGGTCCTGAGACTTCCGAAACTAAAGTCCCGTTTACCCATGCTTGAAAAAGCCCCATTCCACCATTTGATGTTAATCGTTCATCAAGAAAAGCTTCAATAACTATAGGTATCATAGCATGTCGCTGCAAGCCATGAATCTCACCAATTACAGTTGCATTGGGAGCACCTCCTGTTCGTTGAGCAAAATAGATCATAAGCTTTGTTGAATCCTGATCATCGGTATCAACATTGGCTGATATTGCAGGATTCCCCTGGCTATTGCTCTTCAATTGCCAAAAGAGAACTTGATTTGTTCCTGTGTGATGTAAAATCCAATCATTCGTTCCGTCAGCATTTCCGAAAGATAGTTCTAATTCCCATTTTACATGCGTTAGAGGAGGAACAGCGTATGAAAGTATCTTGCTTCGAGGGCAACCGGCAGTAGTACCGTTACCTGCATTATATCGCGTCATGTTAGTTGGGGCAACGCCTATCAAATGTTTTTCTATTCTGCCAGGAAATCCTGCATTTGTAATAAGATAACCCGGAAGATTAAAATCACCCGACAATGGGGGCAAAAAGGAAGAAGCAAAAGCCGTATCCCATGCTTGCATCATAGCAGGGTCAGAATAGCCTGTGCCCTGATTAATAAATGGAACATTGCCACTGTAATCAAATGTACGCGAGGAGCCATATAGATTTATAGTGTCATTCACACCTTGGATATTTATTATATAAGGTTCTATAGCAACAAATGGAAGAGTGGCACTTGCCCCCGGATAATTAATAACAGAGGAAGGCATTGCGTAAATTTGAGCAAGTGAATTGCCAAAAGCAAAAAGAATTAGGTAAAAGGCAATTATAATTATTTTAAACATTTTTTCTATCTTTCAAAGAATCATTTTGTTTTAATTGTTAACAGATATGCTACTTTTCAGTTCTATTTATAAGAACGTGTTTTTTAGCCTTGCCCATAACGGTATGCAGCTACGAGAAGTTGGCGATTTCGAAGCACTAAACTGTCGGCCAGCACAGAACTTGATACGAAGCACAAATGTTTATTTAACCACTGAAACACCAATTTCTTGTAGGTGCTGTTATACGCTGCCTTGCTGTTAGTCCGAAGCACAACTGTTTGAGGTTCGCACTAAAGGTTGTTTGAAAGATTTGCATTCATTGTTGTATAGTTTTGTTATTCTAATGGAATTACTCTTTCACAAATTTATAATTGTAAATATTAAATCCCAGCTTTACATGTAGAATATACACACCAATACTTAGACCTGATACATCAATCTTTGATGTGTTTGCTGTTTTGATTAGTAATTCTCCCATCAAATTTGAAATCTCAATTTCTGAATTCAACAAGTTATTTGTGATGATATTTAATTCGTTTTTTGTTGGATTTGGATAAACGATTACTGCTACAGCATTATTATTTATTGAGGGAACGGAGGTAGTCGTGTTGTTAATTTCAACTTTATGATTACCTGCTGATAACAAAATGGTTGATTCTAAAACACCAACGCTGTCTGTGTTAAGTGAATTTACAACGGCGTTGTCAACCAATACATCATACAGTTGAGAAGGAACTAAATCAGCACCAAATATTTTTACTGTTCTGCTTCCTGTAACATTATTCATTACCTGATACAAAGCATTCGTATCTCCAACAGCATTAAAAAAGAAAAGTGTATTTGTCCAATCAACGCCAATGGTATAAGGGTTTTGTTGTGCAATACCACCAGCAACAGAAGCATTTAAATTGTCACCAATATCAATGGTGTGAAGAAAGATTAAACTGTCAATAATTGTTGTTGGAGCTACTTCAATGCGCCATGCTCCGGGTGTAGTATGAATAGTGTCGGGAGTAACACCCAATGGATAATTTATTCCGTCAACATAAAACTCATAACCAGTTCCTCCAATTCTTGTTGTGGTTGAGTTAAGCGGGAAGAGAGTTCTTATAGCAACATTTCCGTTTCCATTTGCTTGTAAAATATCTTGCCCGTTAAATGTTTCTATATGATTGGAAACTGTCGTGTTCACAATACTTCCGTTGATAGTGGGTTGTTGCTGAAAGTGTAAAATAAATTTAGCATCGCGTTGATGTGTTGCTGTATTTTTAAGATGCAAATGGTCAAGCACTATTACCTGATTGGGTTTATAAAACAAAACCCTTCTTCTGAACTTATCTAATTTTGTAGGATCATAACTTTGTTCTGCATCTGAAATGGAGTAACAATAATCGGCACCTGCACCCCAAAGTTCCCAACTACCTTTTTGTGCAGAAGGAGAAAATATATCGTTGTAATTCATGAGAGTTGGTGATTCATTTTGACCTCCATCATTACTCACATTCACTCCCCAGTTAGTATAACTGTCTGTTGAATCATAGACACAAATACTGTTGTGGGCAATAGTGCGCATATAGTAGTTTACATAATGCGGATTGCCATACGACCAGTAATAACCCGAATTATTTATTTGCGGAGCATTTTTATAGACGCAAAAAGTATTATTGTCCCGATGCTCATGTCCCGCTTTTTTTGTTGGAGCATCATACACCCAAACCAAAGTTGCAGTATCACTCCAACCGGTGCGAGAAACAGAAAGACCTGTTTTATCACTGAACCAATCATGAGCAATATCAGGCTTTGTAACTATTGGCGCATTGAAGGCTTTATACATAAGTTTCTGATACCTCGGCCATGTCCAGGTAATATTGATTGGTAAGGAATAATATTGAGCTAACCATAAACTGCGTGGGTCGTTATAAATTTGGGCATGGCGATAAATAACTCTATCGCCTTGTTCATTGGTAAAACCATCACCCCAGTTAATGGTGTAGCCATCAGGCTGAAGAAAATACCAGTATTGATTGATACTGTTTTGAACCCAGGGTAAATCACTATAAAAGTTTTTACCTGTGGCAATTCTCATGTTTTCAAAAAACTGAAACTCATCAACCAAGCTCCACATAGCGTATGCTGCCGTCCAATTCCACCCTCCGTCATCATCGCGGTAATATCCTGCGGCTGGTAGAATTTCATTAACTGCTTTATCGTAACTGATTTCATACCACTGCCTAACAGAATCTTGTTGCAATGCAGTAAGCCCATCAGCAGAATCAAGCACCAATGCATATTGATTTGCATAATATACATTCCAGATATTATGACCAGTAACATATGCTGTTCCTGCTGACGATAGAATATATGTATTCATAAAATAACTGTCAATCTTATAAAGGTTTTGAGCAAGGTGTTGTCGCATTGGAACAGGCAACGAATCATAACACCAGTCTAACAACATGCCACCAACATCAGCAATGTTGCGGATTAGGTCTTCGTTCTCATACCAACTGTAATTACTGAAATTAATAGTATCCAGTTTGTTATTTATCTGCGTAATTAAAAAGCGGCAACGCTTTAATGCAGTGGAATCCCCCGTTATTTTATACAAAGCGGAAACAAACTGGCCTTGGTATTGAGCCCAATGAGAGTTAAAATCCCAAGTCCAAAGCGTGGAGTCCGTGCCAAGCAAATACAATTGAGGGTCGTTATACCAATTGCCAAATACTGCGTTGTTAAAGTCATTGTAAGTAGTGCCACAATCGCCAATGCTCATGTTGTTATGTAAATAAGCAAACCTTGCAGAGTCAACATAAATTCGTGGACGGTTGGAATGGATTGTCGGATAAACTTGCGCCTCAACAGTGAAGCAAAAAAATAAAAATGCAAAAAGGATTGTTGATTTCATCATATTGATTTTTTTGCTTTAAAACTTGTAATTGTGGATTGTCGAATGTATTCGTTTTCGTTTTTTGCAGAGCTGACTAGTA
This sequence comes from uncultured Bacteroidales bacterium, assembly GCA_903917425.1. GTDB lineage: Bacteria > Bacteroidota > Bacteroidia > Bacteroidales > UBA4417 > UBA4417. The sequence goes on along the minus strand of CAIXAQ010000038.1, from coordinate 290 downwards.
TTCCAAAAGTTTAATGTTCGCACTGTTTTATGCTTGCTGGTAACGGCAGTCCGTCTAACAACCTCCTTCAAAGGCGATTTTCGGACTGAATATTCGATTAAAATTAGACAAAAGGATTGATATAAGCCTAGCCTATATTTTCTGAAGTTTTCCCCAGGCTGCCGCGCGAATCCTTTCGCGTGGTAAAATGATAATATTTAATATTTACTCAGACCTTCCTTCCATCTTATTTCCAGTAACTCCAGGTAAAAATTCCACTAATAGTCAATTTATCACATTTATATCTTGGG
>CAIXAQ010000037.1 GCA_903917425.1 uncultured Bacteroidales bacterium | reverse complement strand
TGCAGAAGCAGAAAAGCAGGTACAGTCGGGATTACAGAAACTTTTCGATGTAAAGGGCAGCAAACCTGTCGATTATTTCCACCGTCAGCTTGGCAAAATTATGTGGGAATATGTTGGAATGGCGCGTAACAAAGCCGGCCTGCAGAAAGCCATTACGTTGATCCGTGAGGTTAAAGTTGATTTCTGGAAAGACGTGAAGATTACCGGCGAATTCAACGAGGTAAATCCTGAACTGGAAAAAGCCGGGCGTGTTGCCGATTTCATCGAATTAGGCGAACTGATGGCCATGGATGCACTCAACCGCGAAGAATCGTGCGGAGGTCATTTCCGCGAAGAATACCAGACCCCGGAAGGTGAAGCCTTGCGTAATGACGAAGAATACATGTACGTGGCTGCCTGGGAATATGCAGGTGAAGGGAAAGACCCGTTACTAAACAAAGAACCGCTTGAATACGAGGCAATTGAGGTAAAGCAACGTAATTATAAATAGAAGGGGTTGGGTTTTAGGGTTTAGGTTATAGGGATGTGCTATTCCGATTATTGCAGAACTATAAAACAATTGAGACTCAAGTGGAATATAAAAAGATAGAATCATTTAAGGATTTATTCGTTTGGCAAAAGGGAATAGAACTTATAAATGAAATCTATAAGTTGACAAAATTTTTCCCAAAAGAAGAGCTGTATGGTTTAACAAGTCAAATCAGAAGAGCAGCAGTATCAATTCCTGCTAATATTGCTGAAGGCTGGGGAAGAGGAACTACCAAAAACTACCTCCAGTTCCTCGAAATATCAAGAGGATCTCTTTTTGAACTCAATACACTAATAATTATAGCATACAATCAGGATTACATAAGTAAGGAACATAGCGATGAGATAGAAAATAAAATAAATGAAATTGGCAAAATGCTTAATGCTCTGATCACAAACCTCGATAGTAAAAATAAATAAAATTAAAGGAAATGAGGATATGATTTATGGAAAATTGCCTTACTGGCACCAACCCTAAACCCCAACCCCTAACCCCTAAACCCTCTCAAAAATGGATTTTACACTCAAAATATGGCGTCAGAAGAATGCCAAAGCCAAAGGCAAATTTGCCACCTATAAAGTGAACGGCATTAGCGACAGCAGTTCATTCCTCGAAATGCTTGATGTGTTCAACGACCAGCAGGTTACAAAAGGCGAAGATCCTGTTGTTTTCGACCACGACTGCCGCGAGGGTATCTGCGGAACATGCAGCCTGTATATCAACGGTCGTCCGCACGGACCCGATGATTCCGTAACTACATGCCAGTTGCATATGCGTAAGTTCAAGGATGGTGACACTATCGTGATTGAACCCTGGCGTTCGGCAGCTTTTCCTGTTATCCGCGACCTGATGGTGGATCGCCAGGCTTTTGATAAAATTATCCAGGCAGGAGGCTTTATTTCTGTAAATACCGGTGGAATTCCCGATGCCAATGCCATTCCAATTCCGAAGCAAAATGCGGATTTATCCATGGATGCGGCAGCCTGTATAGGGTGCGGAGCTTGCGTGGCAGCCTGTAAAAATGCTTCAGCCATGTTGTTTGTGGCAGCAAAAGTTTCACATTTTTCGTTGTTGCCACAGGGCAAAGCCGAAGGCAGCCGCAGGGTGCAGGCTATGGTAGCCAAAATGGACGAACTGGGTTTTGGTAACTGTACCAATACCGGTGCCTGCGAAGCAGAATGCCCTAAAGAAATTTCGATAGATAATATTGCGCGTATGAACCGTGAATTCCTGGGAGCAAAAATCGGGGCACAGAAACAAAAAGTGAGTGGAGGAGGATTTTAATTCGCCTCCTTTTTCA
>CAIXAQ010000036.1 GCA_903917425.1 uncultured Bacteroidales bacterium | reverse complement strand
GGCACCGGCATAGTCGCCTAAAACTGACATCAAAAGTTTTTATGGCTGTCCATCCCAATTTTAAACTCGTTGGCATCGAACCTGGAATCGTAATAACATTCCAGTTCGGTGCTGTCGATTTCAGGAACCCTGTTCCTCTGCCAGTTTTGGAAGCTTTGTTTAAAGCCGGTTTCCCTTACCTGCAGTTATCAAAACAAGGGGAAAAAGCGTATGCTCCTATAATTGCTGACTCTTCAGTAATTACTTTACTCTTAAAAGAGGCAGTAACCCCTAACCCCCAAACCCTAAACCCTAAAAAGAAGTCCCGTGCAAGAAAAAGTAAATAAATGGATTGAAAACGGCTGCGACTTCGATGAAGGAGTTATTATTCTGGCATCATTCAGCAAATACAAAGGGTTGGCTAAATCCATTGCTAACCGCCCGCATCGGTATGCGGAAAAGCTTCGCTATGAATTATTTAAAATTGCCGGTTTCAAATTAGAAGAATTGCAACAAAACATCAATCCTTATGGAATAAAAACAGAAATTGAAACTGACGATACCCCGCCTGTCAGATCATTCAAAGTAGGCCAGCTCCCTCCTGAAGTTGAAAAAGCAATAAAATTCCATTCCGATGCTTTCAAAACCCGAGCTATCCTTCACGAAGCTATGGCAAATCTGCCAGATAAAAATACTCCCGAACTCATTAAAAGGCGTGAAGAGTTAAGTGATGAAATTGCAGCTTGCTCTGAAGTCATTGAAATAATGTGGAAAGCAAACGAAAAATATAATGTAAATGGTACATTGCCAAACATTGATGCCATTGTAGCGCAACTCAATGCAAAATATCAGGAGCCAGCGCTTCCGGAATCCATTACTGAACTAAATGCGCTAAAATTAGATCTTCAAAAATCCATAAGTAAAGATCGTTTTATGTTGGACTACCAACAACAAACTAAAGGGAAGAATAAAAACCCTTTGCCTCCAGGTCCTAAAAGAACAAAAACTGAATTGAGAATAAAACAGAAGGAATCAGAATTAACCGTCATTGAATTAAAACTTGCTCCCTTACCAAAATAATTCCCCGTCGTCCATTGGACCATTTGCTGAAAAGGGTCAGGTCGCGTTGCTCAGCTTCCTGAACCCTTTTTTCACTTATAAGTAAAATTATGTTAGTCAGATCTTCATCAATTTCTACTCAAAACCCTGAACAGATTCAGGTTCCTAAAAATGCTGCCCCCGACACCGATCCTGAAAGCAGTTATCAGGACTTCATTCATTACACCAAATTCAGCCTCGTTTCCCGGAAAGAGTATTTCATTATTGCCTTCTATAAAACTGAAAACCTCGAAAAATTTAAAGCCAATATCAATAACGCTGATATCCTTGCCCCCATCTTTGCCAACCTCATAAAATACTATTTCCCCAATCTCGAAAATTGTGTGCTTATCACCACACCAAAAAGATCTCATTCAGAAAAACTTGGATATCATTTTGCCTCTGAAATTTGTTACCGCACTTCCACCCTTACTGGTATAGAATTCCTGCCGGATATGATGATCGCTACCTCGAAACAGAAATTCAACCCTAATTTCATTCAGGTATTACCCTTGCCTGAAAACAAAAGAGTGATCCTGTTCGACGACATTGGCACCACTTACCAAACCATTTACGAAACCATCAAAACACTCCGCCAAAATCCCGACAACCACCTTGAAAATGTTCACATCCCAATCTTTGTAGGAATAAACAACAATTAGCCCATTAACACATCATCGCATTAGCAAATTACCGCATTAGCACATTAACACATTAACTCATGTTGCACTCAACCAAATTCGCCCATATAAAACCTTCCCAAATTATAAAGCCGGGAAACAAGAAGCAAGACAAGCTCCAACCCAATTCCATTACCGAAACAGCCGTCAAGCCGGCTGAATTCGTTTCAAACATGGATATCGCTCTTACTAAAGCAATAGGACTGATTAACCCACAAGTTAACACTCACTATTATTCCTTCGGGAATTTTAACCTGGTACGGCTCATAATGCACCTTATTAAACAAACTGGTCCGGTGCATCTTTTTATGACCTCTTACTCCTTCTCAAATAAAAGTATTCTGCAACTGCAGAACCATATCGAGAATGATAAAATTCTCTCATTCAAACTTATCCTGGATAACCGGGTACGGAGCATAAGCCCTAAACCCTTTCAGATGATCGCCAGTTGCTTCAATTATCGCTGCACTTCCGTACATGCGAAAATTGCTCTCCTTTGGAATGACAATTGGAAAATTGCCATCATTACCAGTCAGAACGCAACTGATAACCCAAAAATGGAACGTGGCATCATCTTTACGGATCCTACCATCTTTGAATACGACCTTAAAAACCTGAACGATGCTTTTCTCCGAGGAACAACTTAAAGAAATTGAAGAAATGGCTGCACTTTTCTTCCCGCCAGAATCCATTGCAATCAATATCGAGGTTGATATGGACGACTTCACCGAGCTTATTACAAACAAAATTGGCGACGGCTACAAAGCCTATTGCACCGGCCGACTCAGTTCCGAAATAGAGCTTCGCACCGCCATCCGCAATGCTGCCCTCAATGGCAGCACTCCGGCACAAACACTTTTTGTCAATTACTTTAAAGATTCAATTATCTAATCCACAATCTGAAATCCGTATTCTGCAATCCGCAATCCAAAATCCTCAATCCAAAATCTCCTCAACCCCTTCAAACAATGAGTTATCCTGCCCTTGAAGATCTTAATTACGAATTAATTAAAGGTCACATATTAGATCCCGATTCGTCCAAGCTTTCGCCCACCCAACAATACCATCTGGACAGAATCTTTTCACTGGCTAAAATTCTGGATAAAAACCCAAATCAAAAAGCTGCAATTTCATTGCATCATGCAAAATTCCCTGGTCTTAACTCAAGAACGGCATACTCTGATATTCGCCTTGCTATCCGATTATTCAATACCATTCATACGTTCGATTATGATTTCTGGCATACCTGGTTAATTAACAACATCGTTGCAAATATCACCAAATGCAATAATGATAACTCACCTGCAGCCCGAAAAACAATTGCCATGGAACACCAAAACCTATTGAAAGCAATTGGCGAACGCCCTACCGACCTCGAGGATCCTAAACGAATGGAAAAACAGTCTTTCTATATTCTTATTCAGAATAATAAAAATACTGTCAAACTGGACGTTGACAACCTTCACAAACTCCCG